>JBCCLG010000221.1:0-7733 GCA_039027015.1 Acidobacteriota bacterium
CGGACATCAAAGACTCGCTCGAGACCCGGAGGCTCTACGGCCAGTTCCGCCGCGCCATCCACAGGCCGGGCGAACCCCAGGATCTCGACGAGGTCACCGCCCAGCTGAGGGGCGCGGCGCACCGCATCGCGATCCTGCGCGATCGCAAGATCTACCCCTTCCTGCGGATCTATGACCGGGTGCCGATCCGCCGCCTGCAGAAGCGCATCCAGGCGTGGCTCGAGGAGGCTTGGGACCCCGCGGTCGCCGCCGAACGCGAGCGTCAGGGTCGCCAGCTCCTCAGCGACCTGGTGTCCTTCGCCGAGCTGCTCAAGCAGATCAACAACCGCGAGGATCTGCGCGAGCACGACCGCCGCACGGCCATGCGGCTGCACCGGGTTTTCTTCGAGTCCAAAAACTCCCCGGGGTCCCTGGAGCCCGGTCATCTCGGAGACCTGGAGCTGCTGCTCGGCCGCGACGACGAGCTCGACGCCCTGGTGCTCGATCCGTCGCGCCATTCCGTCGAGGGCCTGCGCGCGCCGCTGGGGCGGCTGCTCGCGCAGCTGAATCAGCCCTTCGAGGCCTTTGCCGAAACGGTGTCACCTCTTGACGAGATGTGATAAACCGTCTGCATGATTCAACGTGAAGACCGCGGCTCCGTTGCCGTGCTGCGCATCGAGCACGGCAAAGTCAACGCCCTCGACACAGACTTTTTCGACGCCCTCGAGGACCAGCTCGACTTTCTCGAGATCTCCGACCACCGCTCGGTGGTGCTGACGGGCACGGGCCGCAGCTTCTCCGCCGGGGTCGACCTCAACCAGGTGCTCGACGGCGGCGTGCCTTACCTTCGCGAGTTCCTGCCGGCGCTCTCAAAGGGTCTGCGCAAGCTCTTCACCTTCCCGCGCCCGGTGGTGGCGGCGCTCAACGGCCACGCCATCGCCGGCGGCTGCCTGCTGGCGCTGGCCTGCGACTACCGGGTGCTCACCGAGAGCGGGGCGAAGCTCGGGGTCACGGAGCTGCAGGTCGGGGTTCCGTTTCCGGTCGCCGCCATGGAGGTGCTGCGCTTTCAGGTCGGCGACCGGGTCACCCACGATTTAGCCTACAGCGGCCGACTGATCGACCCCCAGGAGGCCCTGAGGCTCGGCCTGGTCGACCGCCTGGCGGCGCCCGAGGCCGTTCTCGATCAGGCCCTCGAGGTGGCCGCCGACTACGGCAGGCGGCCGGCGAGCGCCTTCGGCCTTACCAAACGGCAGCTGCGCTACGAGCTGGTGGACCGCATTCAGCAGCAGGAGCTGCTGCTCGAGGACGAGATCGCCCAGCACTGGTCTCAGCCGCAGACCATGGCGGCGATCCGCGCCTTTCTTCAGGCGGCTGCCGGCACCTCACCCCGCCGATAGCCGGCCGGGCAGGCCCGCGGCGATTTCGCCGAGGGACGGCCGCAGATAGGTAAGTAGCCATAGATAAAGGAGTCCGCTCCCCGGCGCCCGCGAGCGCCGAGGGCGGAGACTCAGCGCGCCCCGAAAACCCTCTTCTTCCGGGCTACAATGCAGCGACTCCCCCGCCTATTCGCTGGCCCGTCGTGCTTTTTCAACGCCCCGGAGACCCCCGTGATTCGACTCCCGCGCGCCTCTCTTACCGCCGCCTCGCTCATCCTGATGTGCGGCGCCCTCGCCCTCTCGCCCCCCGCCGCCGCCGAGACCGCCGCCGAGGACTCACCCTGGAAGTCCTCGACCTTCAGCGGCCTCGCGTTTCGCAATATCGGACCGGCCGTCACCTCGGGGCGCATCTCCGATTTGGCCGTCGATCCGCGGGATGAGGACACCATCTACGTGGCGGTGGCCTCGGGCGGCATCTTCAAAACGACCAACCACGGCACCACCTGGAAGCCGATCTTCGACGGCCAGACCTCGTATTCGATCGGCAGCATCACCCTCGACCCGAACAACCCCAGCGTCGTGTGGGTAGGAACGGGCGAAAACAACAGCCAGCGCAGCGTCGGCTACGGCGACGGCGTCTACAAAAGCCTCGACGGCGGCAGCTCGTGGCGCCATATGGGGCTCGAGGAGAGCGAGCACATCGGCATGATCGCCGTCGATCCGCGCGACTCCGACGTCGTCTACGTGGCCTCCCAGGGGCCGCTGTGGTCGGCGGGCGGAGACCGCGGGCTCTTCAAGACCACCGACGGCGGCGAAACCTGGACGCCGATTCTCGAGATCTCCGAGCACACCGGCATCAGCGAGGTCCACATGGATCCGCGCGACCCGGATACCCTGCTCGCGGTGGCCTACCAGCGTCGGCGTCACGTGTGGACGCTGGTCAACGGCGGGCCGGAGAGCGGCGTCCATAAATCCACCGACGGCGGCGCCACCTGGCGCAAGCTGGCCGGCGGCCTGCCGGGCGGCAGCGGCGATGTCGGCCGCATCGGGCTCACCATCTCCCCCGTCTCGCCCGACGTGGTCTACGCCATCATCGAGGCGGCGGGCGAGGGCAAAGCCGGGGTCTACCGCTCCAGGGATCGCGGCGAGACGTGGCAGAAGCGCTCGAGCTACGTGAGCGGCAGCCCGCAGTATTACCAGGAGCTCTTCGCCGATCCCCACGACGTCGACCGGGTGTACTCCATGGACACCTGGATGCACCGGACCGACGACGGCGGCGCCACCTGGAACCGGGTCGACGAGCGCTCCAAGCACGTGGACAACCACGCCCTGTGGATCGACCCGGAGGACCCGGATCATCTGCTCGCCGGCTGCGACGGCGGCCTCTATGAAACCTGGGACGGCGGCTCGAACTGGACCTTTTACGGCAACCTTCCGATCACCCAGTTCTACCGCATGACGCTGTCGAACGACGAGCCGTTCTACCACGTCTACGGCGGCACCCAGGACAACTTCACCCTCGGCGGACCGTCGCGCACCACCAACGTGCACGGCATCCGCAACAGCGACTGGATCGTCACCCTCGGCGGCGACGGCTTCCAGCCCCAGGTCGATCCCGACGACCCCAACATCATCTACAGCCAGTGGCAGTACGGCAATCTGGCGCGCTTTGACCGGCGCACCGGCGAGATCACCGACATCCAGCCGCGCCCCGGTAAAGACGGCCCTCCCCTGGTGTGGAATTGGGACGCCGCCCTTTCCCTGAGCCCCCACGACGGAAAGCGCCTCTACTTCGGCGCCGACCGCCTGTTTCGCAGCGACGACCGCGGCGACACCTGGCGCGCGATCAGCGGCGATCTGACCCGCAATATCGATCGCCTGCAGCTCGAGGCCATGGGCCGGGTGTGGCCGATCGACACCACGGTGTCGCGCAATCGCTCGACCTCGATCTACGGCAATATCGTGACGGTGGACGAATCGCCTCTGGCGGCCGATCTGCTCTACGCCGGAACCGACGACGGCCTGGTGCAGGTGAGCGAGGACGGCGGCGAGAACTGGCGCGCCGTCGAGAGCGTCCCGGGGGTTCCAGAGCGCACCTACGTCAACCGGCTGCGCGCCTCGCTGCACGATGCCGACACCGTCTTTGCCGCCTTCAACAACCATAAGAACGGCGACTTCAAGCCCTACCTCCTGAAGTCCACCGACCGCGGCCGCACCTGGACCTCCATCGCCTCGGGCCTTCCCGAGCGCGGCTCGGTCTACGCCGTAGAGCAGGATCCGGTGCGCGCCGAGCTGCTCTTTGCCGGCACCGAATTCGGCGTCTTCTTCACCGTCGACGGCGGCGCGACCTGGGTGCAGCTCAAGGGCGGCGTGCCGCCGATCGCGATTCGCGACCTCGAGATCCACCACCGGGACGGCGACCTGGTGCTCGGCAGCTTCGGCCGAGGCTTCTTCGTGCTCGACGACATCGGCCCCCTGCGCGAGATCACCGGCGAGGCCCTGGAGGCCCCGTTCACCAGCTTCTCGGTGCGCCGGGCCCTGGCCTACAACCCGTGGACTCCCCACGGCATCGCCGGCAAGGCGTTTTTGGGCGACTCCTTCTTCACCGCCCCCAATCCGCCCTTCGGCGCCGTGTTGACCTACTACCTGAGCGACGGCCTCAAAACCCTCCAGGACGCCAGGCACGCCGAGGAGAAAGAGAGGATCGAGGCCGGCGAGGCGCCCGACATGCCGGACTGGGAGGAGCTGCGCGCCGAGAGCCGCGAGAAGGCGCCGCGGGTGGTGATCACCGTGCGCGACGCCGCCGGGCAGATCGTGCGCCGCCTGGACGGCCCCACCGGCGCCGGCTTCCACCGCGTCGCCTGGGACCTGCGCTGGCCCTCGCCTCTGCCCGTTGAGCTGACGCCCAGAGAGCCCGGGCCGTTTGACGCTCCGCGGGTCGGTCCGCCGGCTCTGCCCGGCACCTACACCGCGACCTTCGAGACCGTGGTGCGCGGCGAGCGCACGGCGGTCGGTGAGCCGCAGACCTTCGAGGTGGTGGCGCTCGGCGCCGCGACCCTGCCGGCGCCCGACCGCGCGGCTCTAGATAGCTTCTCCCGCCAGGTCGCCGACCTGCAGCGGGCGGTCCAGGGCACCGTGCGGGCGGTGGCCGACACCCGAACGCGGCTGCGCCACCTGGAGCGGGCGACCCTCGAGACCCCCGGCGTCGAGGACGGCGCCATGGATCGTCTGGCCGCCCTCGAGTCGGATCTCGAGGCCGTCGAGCGCGCCCTGTGGGGCGATAGCGTCGTGCGCCGAGCCGCCGAGCCGGTGGTGCCGGGAGTCGCCGAGCGCATCGATCGCATCGCCACGGGACTATGGACCGCGTCCGCGGCGCCCACCGCCACCCAGCTCGAGCAATACAGCCTGGCCGGCGAGCTCTTCACGCCCGCCCTCGAGAATCTGCGCGGCCTCGTGGAGCGCAGAATCCCGGCCTTCGAGGCCGAGCTGGAGAAGGCCGGCGCGCCCTGGACCCCCGGCCGCGTGCCCGCCTGGCCGGGCGCTTCGGCCCCGCCGCCATGATCGAAGAGCGCCTGGACGAGGTCCAGGAGGCCTACGACGAAGCCCGCGACCTGATCGAGTCGGGGGACGCGGAGGCGCTCGGCGAGCTGCTGGGGGAGCTGCCGATGCTCACCCTGATGATCGAGGACGGCGGCGAGAACACCCTCCTCCACCGCGCCGCCGCGGCGGGCTGCGAGGAGTCGGTACGGATCCTGCTCGAGGCCGGCGCCGTGGTCGATCAGCAGGGCAAAGAGGGCGGAACGGCCCTCCACTGGGCGGCCAGCCTAGGAGCCACCGACGTCTGCCGTCGCCTGCTCGAAGGCGGCGCCTCGCCGCACCTCGAGGACGGCCACGGCGAGGGCGGAACGCCCCTGGTACTGGCCCTCTTCTACGGCCACGCCGCCACGGCCAGCTTTCTCGCCCAGGCCGCCCGCGTGCCTTCGAATCTGCGGGTGGCCGCGGGCCTCGGCCGCCTCGACCTGATCGACCGGCTGCTGGCGGCCGACGGCGCCCTCCAGCCCGGGGCCGGAGAGGCGCGCGGGTGGTACCGGCCGCACGATGAATTTCCCGCGCGGCCGACCACCGACAACCCCGACGAGGTGCTCACCGAGGCCCTGTGCTACGCCTGCGCCAACGACCGTCCGGAGGCGGTGCTCGCCCTGCTGGTGCGCGGCGCAGACCCCAGCGGCAAACCGCATTACGCCACGCCCCTCCATCACGCGGTGGCCACCGGCTCCCAGATCCTGGTCGATCTCCTGCTCGATCACGGCGCCGATCCGACCGTGACCGACGACGCCTACGGCAGCGACGCCGCCGGCTGGGCCGAGTGGATGGGACACGACTCGCTGACCCGTCAGCTGCGCCGGGCGGCCGCCGAGGTCGACCTCGAGGCCGCCGTCGACCTCGGGGATCCGCGCCTGGTGGCGGGCCACCTCAGCGGCGTCGATTTGACCGGCAAGGAGCGGGGCAACGCCCTGCTCCTCGAGGCCATGGTGCGGGGTCACCGAGAAACCGAGCGGCTGCTGCGCGCCCACGGCGCCGCCTTCAACCTCGCCACCGCGGCGCGGCTCGGCCTGGTGGAGGAGGTGCGCGCGCTGCTCGAGGCCGGCTCCGACCCCGACTCCACGGCGGAGATCGAGGTGAACGTGCGCGGCGAAGGAGCGGTCACCCGTCCGCAGTCGGCCCTGCTCGGCGCGGCGGTGCACCGGCGCTGGCCGGTATGCGACCTGCTGCTCGAAAAGGGCGCCGCCCTCGATCCCTTCGCCGCCGCCGCCCTCGGACGCACCGAGAGGGTGCGGGCGGCCCTCGAGGCCGGGCATCCGATCGACGCTCCCGACGCCTTCGGGCGCACCCTGCTGCACCGCGCCATCCAGGGCCACCAGCCGGGCACCGTGCGCGCCCTCCTCGACGCCGGAGCCGACGTGGACCTGCCCGCCGACGGCTTCAGCCACGGCCCGCGCGCCCTGCACGTGGCGGCGTCCGCGGGCGCCGACGAGGAGATCCTCGGCGCGTTGATCGACGCCGGCGCCCTGGTCGACCAGTCCACCAACCTCGGCACGCCCCTCGAGTGCGCCGAGCGCGCCGGCCGCGAGGCCAGCGCGGGTTTTCTGCGCCGGCGCGGCGCGCTCTAGCGCCCCCTCGGTCGCTCGGCCTGGCTCAGGGCGAGCTGCTGCTCCACCCGGAGGTGGAGCCCGACTCGAAGTCGTCCGAGAAAAACGGCAGATCGACGAAGAGCTTGAAGTCGACGGCGCCGCCGCTCCAGCCGCGCACGCCCACCCACCACTCGCCCGCGATGGGGTTCGCGATCACGCAGCGCTCGAGGGAGTTGCCCGCGAAGGTCGAGGAGCAGTCGCTCACCAGCTCGGTCGGCGGCGCGCCCTGACGCAAATAGAGATCGGCGTCGTTGGGGGAGAAATCCGGCAGGTCCGAAAGGGTCGCCACCAGCGAGGTCTGGCCCGCCGGCACCTGGAAGGTGTAATACACCCAATGCTCGCCCGTCGATCGGCTGAACGTCCGGCCGGAGACCAGCTGACCGGTCTGAATCTGGGTGGTCGACTGAAAGCTGCGCGCCGCAATCTCCTGGCCGTCGGTTCCCCACGAAACGCGGAAGCGGCCCCGGGAGTCGGCGACGACGCTCGGCCGGCGCTGGGTTCCCGAGGTTTGGGCGTTGACGACGAAGGCGGGGCCGCCGAAGTCGTTGCGGTCAAAGACCCTGGCGACGATCCCTCCATCCGCCTCGGGGACCGGGCCGGCCGTGTCGGTCCACACCACGACGAAGCCTCCGTCGCGAAAGGTTGCGACGCTCGGCGTCGAGCGGTCTCCGGGGCCGCCCTGGGAGACCTCGAACTCGGAGCCTAGGAGCGCTCCGGAGCTGTCGATCCGGCGCGCCAGGATGCGCGCTCTGCTGTCGTTCCACACCAGCACCGAGCGGTCGCCCCGGTCGGCCGACAGGCTGGGCTCGCTCTGCAGGCCCTGGGAGGCCTGGGTGACCTGGGTTTGTGACCCTACAGGCAACCCGTTGGCCGCCAGGGAACGCACCGAAAGCTCGTCGCCCGAGGCGCTCAAATTCGACCACGCCACCAGGAACTGGCCGTTCACCAGAGCGGTGATGTCGGCCTCAAACTGCCGGCCTTCGGTGGCCGTATTGACCTGCGTCGCCGCCGTTGCCGGGGTCGCGTCCGGCTGGAAAAGACGGGCGGCCACGGGGCTGGCGTCGGGAAATGATCCGGAAGTCGTCGACCAGGCGACGGCGAAGCTGCCGTCGACCCGGGCGGCGCTGCGCACCTCTTCCAGGCCGCCGCTGGTGCCGCCGTCGATGTTGAACTCAGCGCCCAGACG
>JBCCLG010000222.1:0-7714 GCA_039027015.1 Acidobacteriota bacterium
GCGCTGGTAGATGATCGGCGGCTCGGAGCCGCCGCCGATGATCTTGATCGCCACCTGACGCTGGTAGGCCCGGTCGGAGCGCTCGGCGAGGAAGACCGCGCCCATGCCGCCGCGCCCCAAAAGCCGGATCAGCCGATAGGGCCCGATGCGATCCTCGAGTTCGCCGCGCACCCGCGCCAGCCCCTCACAGCGGGTGACGTCGTTCTCCGGGGCGAGGGCCTTCAGATAGCGCAGGATGTCGAGCGCCTGGCGCCGCAGCTCCGGATCCCGAGCCGTTGAATTCTCCACGAAGGAAGGTCGAGCCGCCGCCTCGAGCTCCAGCGCCTCGCCGACCAGGCTGGAGACGCTGCGCCAGCGCTCCGCCTCGCGCACTTCCGAAACACACCCTACACAGCATTCTCGCGACATGGATTCTCCCCTACAAATGCCGAACCGAAAGCAGTATACGCATAGGGAAAACTATTCGTCTACTCGCTTTGCCCCATTTCACCGGCCATTGACACCCTTGACGTCATGATCATCTCCACTCATCTCGCCGGTGCCCGGGTTCACACCTGCATCTCTTGAGCGGGCGGGCCGCGCGCTCGATCCCCAGGTGACGCTCTCGAAGCGCTCCTGAAGCACTCCTGGCCCTCCTGCCCGTGAGTGCAGGAATACCCGTCGGCATTTCATAAATGCTATTATAGCATATGCTTTGGCAGCTCACGGCAGCGAACCCACGTCGGAGCCGCGCCAGACTCGCCTCGGCCTTGACGCGGCCTCTCAGGCCCCGACGTGGAGGGCCAGCCGCCGCCGGGCGCGGCTGCGGCGGTGCTCCCACAGGTAGACGCCCTGCCACGTCCCGAGGGTGAGGGCGCCGCCGAGCACCGGAATCGACAGGGACGTGGCGGTGAGCGCCGCCCGGATGTGGGCCGGCATATCGTCGGGCCCCTCGCTGGTGTGGGTGTAGAGAGGATCGTTCTCGGGCACCAGCCGCGCCAGCCAGCGCTCGAGATCGCGCCGGGCTGAAGGATCGGCGTTCTCCTGCACCGTCAGGCTGGCCGACGTGTGCTGAATGAAGAGCGTGCACAGGCCCTCGAGAACGCCGCTTTCGGCCACCGCGCGGGCCACGCGCGGCGTGATCTCGTGAAGGCCCGGGCCGCTCGAGGTCAGCTCGAGGATCTGCACCGGCATGACGCCGAGCCTAGCAGCCGTCAGAAGCCGCCGAGCGCCCCGGAGCCGATCAGATACTTGAGGTCCTCGTCCTTCCAGCGAATGCCCGCGCCCACGAAGACCGACTGAAACTCGTCGGTGAGCGGGTCGTCGTAGCCGCCGATCAGGTAGACGTTGGGGTTTAAGTGGAAGCGCGTGGTGAGCCGCAGGTGAGGATCGAGGTCCGACGGCCGCGAAAAATCAAACGCCTCGAGCGAGAGGATCAGCCGTCTGTCGAAGAGGTGCCAGTCGACGCCCACGCCGCCCTCCGACTCGATCAGGCCAGCGCGCAGCTGAAAATCGCCGAAGCGGTAGCCGAGCTGGGCGGTGATGGTGAAATCGTCGTCGGTGCGCTGCTCCACGATGCGCGTCGTCTCCACCGTGCCGTCCGGCAAGGTGGTCTCGATCACCCGGGTCTCCTCCTCGAAGCTGCCCTGGGGCGTGGTCACCAGGCCCACTTCGTAGAAGCGGCGCGGGTGGCTCGAGAGGCGCAGCCTGAGCGCCGCTCCGCCGTCGCCCTCGCCGCCCTCGGCCTCAACGTCTGCGTAATACACGCCCTCGAGCCCGAGATCCAGCTCCAGGCGCTGCACGCGGCCGAGGGTTTCGTTGAGGGTGCCGACGCCCTCCTCCACGGCGCCCAGGGTATCGACCAGCGACTCGTGGGCGCTGTCGTCGTAGACCAGCTTGCCGATCGTGCCCTCGCCGCTGCGGATCTGCGAGGAGATGTCGTTGAGGTTGTCCACCGAGGTCTGGATCTGACCGGTGACTTCGCGGAAATTCTCCAGGCTGCCGCGCAGCTCGCCGCGGTTCTCGGCCACCACCTGATCGACGGTGTCGAGCAGCTGCGAAATCTGCTCGGCCAGCTTGGGCAGCTCGTCGGCCAGGGTCGCCGAGAAGCGGTCGAAGTTGCCGATCGTCGAGTTGACCTGGGATTTATTGGTCGCCACCAGGTCGCGAATATCCCCCGAGGTGGCCTCGAGGTTGTCGAGCAGCCTGCGGATCTGCGAGCCCAAATCACCCTGGGAAGAGACGTCCCCCGAAAGGCGCTGGAGGGACTTGCCCAGGTCGTCGAAGCGGGCGAGGGCCTGATCGAAGCTCACCGGCGTCGAGCCCTCGAGAACGGCGCCGGCGCCGAGGGGCGCGCCGCCGGCCCTGCCCGGCTCGATCTCGATGAATTTATCGCCCAGGATTCCGGCGTTGGCGATCGCAGCGGTGGTGCCCTCGGTCAGCTCCACCTCGGTGTCGAGCAGCACGGTGACCCGGGCGCGGCCGCCGTCGAGACCGACGCTCTCGACGCTGCCCACGCGCACGCCGGCCACCCTCACCGGCGCCTTGTCGGCCAGGCCCGAGACCGAGTCGAAGAGAATGTCGACCCGCCGGCCCTCGGGACCGAACAGGTTCAGGTCTTCGACCTTGAAAACCAAAACGCCGAGCACCGCCAGGCAGACGATGACGAAAACTCCAACTTTGATCGCTTGGCTCATAGGCTGAATCGCTCGGATAGGTCTCTCTTGGCGGTGATGACGGCGGCGGGAAGCCGGCGCGGCGTCAGTCCGCGCGCATGGGGCCGTCGGCCAGGCCCTCGAGAAATTGCTGGATGCGCGGATCGGCCGAGCGGCGGAAGTCCTCCGGATCAGAGGCCTCCAGAATCTCGCCGCGATAGATCATGGCGATGCGGTCGGCGATGCGAAACGCGCTCTTGAGGTCGTGGGTGATGGTCACGGCGGTCGAGCCGAGCTGCCGCTGCAGGGTCCCGATCACCTCGTCGATCACCGCGGTCATCACCGGATCGAGGCCGGTGGTGGGCTCGTCGAAAAGCAGGATCGCCGGCTCGAGGGCGATCGAGCGGGCGAATCCCACGCGCCGCCTCATGCCGCCCGACAGCTCGGAGGGCAGCTTGTCTTCCACCCCCTCAAGGCCCACCAGCCGCAGGCATTCGGCGACCCGCTCGCGGATCTCCCGGCGGCCGCGGCGCGGCCGGATGCGGCGCAGCGGAAAAGCGATGTTGCCCTCCACGCTCATCGAATCGAAGAGCGCCCCTTCCTGAAAGGACATGCCGAAGCGCCTGCGAAAGGCGATCAGCTCGCGCGGCGAGAGGGTCGCCAAATCGACCCCGTCGACCTCCACGGAGCCCTCCGTAGGGTGCAGAAGGCCGATGATGTGTTTGAGCAGCACGCTTTTTCCGGTGCCCGATCCGCCGAGGATCACCAGCGACTCACCGCGCCCGATCTCGAGATCGATGCCGCGCAGAACCTCCTTGGGACCGAAGGATTTGCGCACGCCGCGAAGGCGCACCATCGGGCTTGGGGCCGGCTCCGTCATCAGAACATCAGCTTGGTGAGAAAGAAGTTGGCGATCAAAACGGCGATCGAGCTGGCGACCACCGCCGCCGTGGTCGCGCGTCCCACGCCTTCGGCGCCGCCTCGGGTGTGGTAGCCCTTGGCGCAGCTGATGGTCGAGATCAGCAGGCCGAAGACGGCGGCCTTGATCAGGCCTGAGGTGAGATCCTCGAGGCCCATGAACTGGAAGCTGGTCTCGAGGTAGGTGGAGGGATTCGCGCCCATCACGATGACCGAGACGAAATAGCCGCCGTAGATCCCGATCGCGTCGCCGAGCGCCACCAGCAGGGGCAGCATCAGGGTGGTCGCCCACACCCGCGGCACCACGAGGTAGTGCACCGGGTCGGTGGCCAGCACCTCGAGGGCGTCGATCTGCTCGGTGACGCGCATGGTGCCGATCTCGGCTCCCATGGCCGAGCCGCAGCGACCGGCGATCATCAGCGCGCCGAGCACCGCCGCCAGCTCGCGCACCATGGCCAGGCCGACGATGGAGCCGACGTAGCTCTCGGCGCCGAAGCGAACCAGCACCGAGAAAATCTGCAGCGCCATCACGCCGCCGGTAAACAGGGCGGTGAGCGCCACCACCGGAATCGACTGCACCCCGACGCGCACCATCTGGGTCAGCAGCTGGGGCAGATCGTAGGGCGGCCTCGGGGTCCACAGCAGCACCCGCCAGAAGATGAGCGCGACCTCGCCCACCTCGCGGGCGAGATTCTCGAAGGTTTTCCGCATGCTGCTGGGAATCTGGGGTAAGAGGTGCGGTCTGAGAGAAGTCGGGCGGCGCGCGGGCGGCCGGGCGGGCGGACTCTAGCAGCCTCCCCACCTCGACATTAGGATAAGGCGCCGCGGCCCGCGAACTCCGACCCTTCGGCTCGCGCCCGCCACCGTCTCTCCATGCTCAAAATTCAGCCCACCACCCTGCGCCGGCTGCTTCTCGCCGCCGCGTGCCTCCTCGCCCTCGCCGCGCTGGCGTTCATGGCCTCGGTGCGCACGCCCCTCGAGCACGTGTGGGCGGATGAGGGCACCTATCTGGCGATGGCCGAGAGCCTGGTGCTCGACGGCGACCTTCTTTTTGACGAGCGGGACCTCGAGAGGGTCGAAAAATTCGAGCCTCACCAGGGGCGCGCCTACCTCATCCTGCAGCGCACCGAGGCCGGCATCGCCTACTCCAAGCCGATCGTGCTGGCCCTCTTCGCGGCGCCCTTCTACGCCCTGGCGGGCAACGCCGGGCTGGTGGCGCTCAACGCGCTGGCCCTCGCCATCGCGCTCTTTTTGGCCGCCGCCGCCCTGCGCGCGCTGGCCGCCCGGCGCGGCGACGACCCCTCCCTCGCCGACGCCGCCCTCCTCACCTGGACCCTGGCGGCCACCGTGCTGCCCTACGTCTTCTGGCGCATGTCCGACCTTCTGCAGCTCAGCCTGGTGCTCGCCGGGCTGGCGCTGACCCTCGGCCACAGCCGCGGCGGCGCGCGGCGCGGCCCGATCGCCTGGCGCGGCGCGCCGTGGCTCGGCACAGCCCTCATCACCCTGGCGCTGCCCATGCGCCTGTCGAACGGCGCGCTGGCGCTGATCCCGATTCTCGACGCCCTTCTGAGGCGCCGCTTTCGGCGCGCCGCGGGCTACGCCCTGACCGCCGCCGCCGTGGCCGGCGGCATGGCTCTCTTGAGCCTGCAGATGACCGGCGCCCCGGACCCTTACCGGGCCGAGCGCACGTCCTTCCTGCCCGCCTCGGGCTACCCCGCGGGCGCGGAGGCCGAGCGCATCGCCGAACGTTTCGGGGAGGCCCCGGCGGCCCACGTGAGCGGCATGGCCGACCCCCGCAACGTGCTTTACGGCGCCGGCTACTTCTGGGTCGGCCGGCACACCGGGCTGCTCTTCTACTTCCCCGCCGTCCTCTTTCTGGCGATCCACGCGGCGCGGCGGCGCGACGCCTCGACCTGGGCGTGCGCCCTGCCGCTCGCGATCTCCCTCGCCTTCTTCATGGTCTTCAAGCCCGAGAATTATTTCGGCGGCGAGACCTTCCTCGGCAACCGCTACTTCCTGCCGATCTATCCGCTGCTGCTCTTTCTGCCCGCCCGCCTGCCGCCGGTGAGGCTGCTGGCCACAACGTGGGCGGTGGCGCTTTTGGTCTACGGTTCCGCGGCCTTCTCCGTGCTGCGGCTCGGCCAGCTCACCGCGCCCGGCGACGCCGGCGGGGCGGCCACGGTCGCGGTGCACCGCGGCAACCAGAGTCACGCCCACGCCGGAGTTTTCCGCCTGCTGCCCTACGAGTCGACGGCGCAGAGCCTCGCCGGACGCCAGGACCGCTATTGGTCGCGGCACTTTCTGCGCTTCACAGAACCCTACGCCCACATCGGCGATCGGCACCTGACCCTGGTGGCCGGCAGACCGAGCACCGAGGTGCTGATCGCCCACTGGCAGGATCCTCGCCCGCTGAGGCTCGAGGTCAGCGCCGGGGCCGAAGAGGCTCGCCTGGAGATCGCCGACTGGCGCGGCTCGCAGACCTTCGAGGTTGGCCGCGGCCTGGCGGGCGCCGTGGGCGTCGACTTCCAGCCCTCGCGCCCCTGGCGCCGCCACGGCTTCTGGTTTGAGGAATCCCTCTACTGGGCCCACGCCCTGCGCCTGCGGCTGATCGCTCCCGAGGGCTCTACCGCTCGGGTGGTCTACCTCGGCGATCCCAGCGCCCACGAGGAGGCCTTCGCCTACAGCCTGCTCAAAGCCGAGCTGCCCGGGGCCGCCGCCGCCGGCTCCACCTCGGCCGTGCGGGTGGAGGTGCGCAACGAGAGCGGCGCCCTGTGGGAGCCGCGGGACGTGGTCGCGGTCAACCTCAGCCACCGCCTTTGGCTCGGCGACCGGCTGATCGCCGAGGACCGCTGGCCCCTCGAGAGCCGGGTGGCCCCGGGCGAGAGCGTCGAGAGGACCCTCGAGATCGCCTGGCCCGAGGCCCCGGGCGACTACCGACTCGAGCTCGACCTGGTGCAGGAGCACGTCGCCTGGTTCCAGGATCGGCTGGGCAGCCCGCTGGCCAGCGGCACGGTGCGCGTCGAGCCGGCCGCTCCATGAGCCCGTGACGCTCTCGCCATGAACGACCGCCGCCCCTCCGATCCATCGCCGGCTTCGCGAGAGCCGAGAACGCGGCGGCTCGATGCGCCTGATGATGAAGCGCCGGGTCTCGAGGTGTGGCAGGCCCTCGCGGGCCTCGAGGAGGCCGTCCCCCATCTGCTCGGCGACCGCGCGTCGGAGGCCGCGGGGGCGCTGGCGAGCTTCGCTGGCGACCTCGAGCGCGCCGCCCAGAGTGCCGGCCTCGCCGAGCTGGTCTGGTGCGCTCATGACCTCGGGCGGCTGGCGCGGTCCGTCGCGGCGCCGCCGCCCCCGAACCGCCAGCAGCGCGCCCGAGAGGCCGCCCGCCTGGTGCGCGGCGCCGTCCGGTCAGCCGCCGAAGCCGAGGAGCGGCGCCGGTCCCAACCGGCACGCCCGGGAGAGGTCGATCTCGCCCTCGACGTCTTCCGATTTCAGGATCCCGAGGCCCTGGCGGTCTTCCACCCCGAGGCCGAGGAGCACGTCCGAGGCGTCACGCGCTGCCTCGAAAGGCTTCGCCGAGCGCCGCACGATCCGGACCTTCTGCGCGAGGCCTTTCGCCGGGCGCACACCGTCAAGGGCGCGGCCTACACCGTCGGCTGTCCGTCGATCGGCGACGTCGCCCGCGGCCTGGAAGACCTTCTGGGAGCGGCGTCTCGAGAAGAGCTGAGTCTCGACCCTGAAGGCTCGGTGGAGCTGTGCCTGGAGGCCGCCGACCTCCTCGTCGCCATGCTCGGGAGGCTCGGCGGGCGGGCGGGCCCGCCGCTCCAGGCCCGCTTCGAGCGCGCCCTCGGGGCCCTGGCCGGCGCCAGGCCGCGGCCGAGCGGTGTATGATCGCCTTCTCAAGTGACTTTATTTCTGGCCCTAAAATCTTGATTCGCACCTCGTCCGGAAACCAGCAGCCTTGAAGATTCTCCTGGTCGACGCCGGCCACGCCGAACTCTCCGAGCTTGCAAAACAGCTGCGCTCGGCGGCCCGCGTGCAGGTGGCGAGCGGCGGCCTCTTCGCGCTGACCCTGCTCGAACGCGAGCGACCCGACGCCGTTCTCACCCGCGCCCACGTGGGCGATATGAGCGGCGCCGAGCTGTGCGGCCTGGTGAAAAAGGACC
>JBCCLG010000223.1:0-7685 GCA_039027015.1 Acidobacteriota bacterium
AGATCGGCGAGAACCTTCGCGGCGTCCGCGGCCGGATTCGGGCCCTCTTCGGCCATGGCGGGGCCCGCCAGGCCTACGAGCAGTGCGGCGAGGGTCCAGGGCACCAGCAGACGGCGCCAGCGTGCGTTGAGGGTGGTGTTCGGAGGGGACATGGCGACCCGCCTTTCTGCGGTGAGCGTTGAACGATCTATAGGACGATGTAGGTTTTTCATGGTGCTCAGAACTCGAAGACGCCGGTCTCGAGGTTGTCTTCATCCAGCGGAGCAGGCAGGCAGAGCAGAAACTCACTGGCTGGAATGCTCGCGCCGCCGGAGCCCGGAGGCAGGAAGCGGTAGACCAGCTGGTCGTTGATGTAGAGCTCGTAGCCCGGAATGCAGTCGTGTTCAGCTTGAACCGTCCAAGCCACGGTTCGTGGGTTGGGCTTTTCGAGAATGACCGTGATGTCCCAGTCGATGTCGGGCGAGAAGCTCGAGAGCGGATTGTTGGCTGCTGCCCTAAACCGTGCCCTCACCTTGTCGTCCTCGAGTCGCGTGACGTCGATCACGTTGGTACTGAAGGTCGAGATATCCCAGGTGTGGAAGCGGAAGCAGTCGTTGATGTTGGGCCAGTCCCAGTCGCTGCCGCCGATGTTGTCGTCAGAGACCGTGGAGACGGCTTCGTAGGTCAGCGTCTCGCCGGCTCTCGAGAATTTACTCCCCGGGATGAATCCCTGGGGGCTGCGGCTCTCTTCGGGCACGAGGGACACCTCCTGCATTTGCCGATATTTGAGCGGGTTCAAGGGCGGCAGATCCTTGCGCTCCGGGTTGGCCTCGGGCAGGCGGTCGTCGCCGCCAAAGACCCGCAGTCGCGTAACAGCCCCGCTAAAGCAGACGTCCAGCGGATTGGGGGACCTGGCAAAATTCGCCGGAATAAAGGCGCGCACCACCACGCGGAAGTTGTTCGGGTCCGTGATGGGGCAGTAGGGGGCGATGGTCGCCGCCGGCGCTTCGACGCTGAATGGCTGCTCGAAGACCACGCCATCGGTTTGCAGGCTGAGTTCGGCACGGCCGCAGCAGTCCACCTGGATCTCGCCAGACCGCAATCCCGATCGCGACTGCGGATTGAGTTCGCTGGCGCTGCCGCAGTTGCTGTCGCTCGACCATTGACTGTTGCTGATGAAGCCCTCGGCCTCGAGCGCCACCGATATTTCGCCTCCGAGGCAGATGCTGAAGTCGAACCTCTGCCCGCCGACCAAAGGCACCATGAATTCGATGCCGCCGCGGATGCAGAAAAGAAAGTCGGTGAGGCCGGTAGCGCAGAACTGGGACGTGAACTCGAGCTCCAGAAAGCCCCTGACGGCCACGGTCATGCTGTCGTACTGCAGCCGGGAACCGGGCGTCAGCCTGTTCAAGACTTCCCTCGTGATCGGATTCCCCAGCTGATCGGTCAGGCTGAAGAGGACGGCGCTGAAGCCCTGGGTTCGGTTGACCGTGAGGTCTAAGCAGAGCGACTTCTGGGGTCTTCCTTCCTCCAGCTCGTTCGGAGACCTCTGGGTTTTAAGAGCGCTCGCCCCGTCTTCCCGGGACTCCTCGCCGCCAGCCTCGAACGGGCCAAAGGCGTCGTCCCAGTTCGGAGAGCTCGCGGAGAATTTCGCGGGGCGGTGACGAATGCCTGACTCCTCGGCCGAGACGAGCGTGCCGTCAGGGCTGAAGAAGTGGGGCTGGTCGATGAGATCCCGCTGCCGGAGATCCTCCTGGCTTGCCCCGCTCGCCTTCGCCCGCTGCGCCAGCTTCAGGTGCAGGAGGCTGACCGGCTTCTGGAGCAGGACGTTCGGCACGTCGGCCTCGGTGGAGCGTCCAGGGATCTCGAGGGCCTCGGTCTTGAGCTTCACCTTCGAGCGATCGGACTCGATCGTCATGGGAATGATGGCCCGTCCTCCGGGACCGTCGATCAGGATGTCGATATCGGTGACCGGCACGTTGTTTTCGACGTAGAGCATGCCCATCAGGCTGCGGTCGTTCGAGTTGTCGAGATCAAGTATCTTGACGGCCGGGTTCATGGGCACCACGTCCGCCCCCGCCAGGTTGACGCCGCCGATGGTGAGCACGTGGATCTCGCCCTGGACCGGCTGCGAAGGCGTAAAGACGTCGACCTCCGGCGCCTGGGTCACGACGCGGAACGGGACCCCGGCGGCGCCGCCGGGGGTCTCGATCGCGAGGTTGTAGAAACCTTCGAGGTTCGAGGCCTGGGCGTTGATCCTGGCCTGCAGGACGGTGCCTTGGGAGTTGACGCTCACCAGCTGGGCGGTCGGGAAGCCGCGGGGCTGCGCCTGTCCCCCCCCGTAGGGATCGGTGGCGATGTAGACGCTCGCGCCCTGGAGGTTTGAACCCTCCACGGTGATCACCGGGGAGCTGCCGCGGAAGATGACGTCCGGGTTCGAGCGGGTTACCGTCGGCTCGGCGAGGACCGTCGCCCTCAGGCGGACGCGCAGCGGCAGGGGCCTGCGGGGGTCGCTGTGCCAGATCTCCAGAAGCCCCTCGTGCGTGCCCGGTTGATCGGTATCGAGGCGCAGCTCGACGGGGTCCATCTGGCCGACCGGCAGCGGTGACTCGAGGGATCCCTCGAGGCTGAAGGCGGAGGAGCCGCTGAGCCTGAGGTTCGACGGATCGTTCTCGAGCACCAGATTGGCTGAGCCCGGCTGGGCTGTGTTCTTGACGGTCAGAGTGCGGTCGATCTGGCCGCCGCTGGCCCCGAGGTCGACCTCGCCCCAAGGCACGATCTGGTTGTGCTCGAGCGCCTGCCCGAACTCGGTCAAGACGGCGATGATCGCGTCCGACCTGGATCCGGAGGCAAAGTTGAGGTCGAAGTTGCGCCAATCCGCGGCCTGCTGGCGGAAGTCCAGGGCCCAGAAAGAGATGTCGTTGATCGGGCCGAACTCGCCGAAGCTCGCCTCGGGCCGCACCGTGAAGGTGACGGTCCTCTGAGAGCCAACCAGGGAGGTCGCGCAGTCCACGAGGGTCACGGTGTGGGGATTAAAGGCGTCGGGACGTTTGGAGGCGAAGCCGCCGCCGGTGCACGGCGTTTGATCCGCGGTCCACAGATAGCCGAGGCTTTGATCCCGCCAGGAGAAGTTGCCCCGCTGGTTTCCGGCGTTGCTTCCCTGCAGGTTGATCAGGGCCCGCAGCTCACGCACGCCGCTGCCGGTATCCGAGGCGCGTGCGGTGATCTGATAGGTGCTGGCGTCGCCGACCGACCAGAAACTGCTCGACACGTTGAGCGAATCGAGGGTCGGAATCGAGCTGTCGACGCGGTAGGGGCCGGTCCACTGGGTGACGTGACCGGTGCGATCGCGGGCGCACAGGTGAAGGGTATTGTCGCCCTCTGGGGCGGTCAGAGTCGTGAGGTTGTTGACCTGCTCACCGCCCGTGCAGCCCGCCCCCAGGGGGGCGTTCCAGCGGTAGCGCGCTTCCGCCAGGCCCGAGTTGGCCGAGACCACGCCGTCGGAGTCGTTGACGGTGACCGTGGCCGAACGCGAGGCGAACCACTGGCCTGACGCGTTCGAGGCCGCGATGCGAGGCGGATAGCGATCGATTCGCACATAGCGCGGTTGGTTCCAGGGGCCGAAGGCGCCGCTCCCGTCCTTGGCGCGGAAGTAGTAGGCCCGGCGCTTGGAGTCGGCCGGCAGGTGGCTGCCGTCCACCAGGATCGAGGTACCGCCGGTGCCGTTCGGAGCCAGGGGCACGTTGCAGCCGCCGAAGACGTCGTCGACGTCTCCGCTGCGGCAGATGTGGTAGCCGGCGATGCCGGCTCCGTTGTCAGTGGCCGGCGTCACCGAGGCGGTGAAGGGGCCGCGGACCCAGCAGGTGTTGGGCGCGGTCGTTTGGTAGGGGCAGTTGACGGTGGTCGGGCCCGGAGCGGAGGGCGGCTCGCTATCCACTCGGTACGTGCCCGACCAGGTCGCCACGTTGCCGGTCCGGTCGGTGGCGCAGAGGTTGAGAACATTGTCGCCTTGAGGGGCGTCGAGCGCGGCGCCGCTTGAGGTCACCGTGCCGTTGGTGCAGGCGGGATTGAGCGCGCCGTTCCACCGGTAGCGCACCTCCACGAGACCCGAGTTGATCGCCGCGCCGCCGAAGGAATCATCGGCGCTGATCGTCGCGGTGCGCTCCTCAAACCACTCCGTGGACGCCTGGGTCGCCGAGAGCCGGGGAGCGTGGCGGTCGATGCGCACGTAGCGCGGCTGGTTCCAGGGTCCTAAAGAGCCGTTCGTGCCCTTCGCCCTGAAGCGGTAGGCCCGGCGCATGCCGTCGGCGGGAAGGTGTCCCCCGGAGACGGTGATCGAGGTGCCGATCAGGCCGGAGGAGGTCATCGATACGTCGCAGCCCGCGAAGATCGCGCCGACATCGCGACTGCGGCAGACCTCATAGCCCTCCACGCTGCCGCCGCCGGTCGCGGGCGTCACCGAGGCGACGAAGCTGCCGCGCACCCAGCAGTCGTTGGCGTTCGTGTGGGGGCAGCTGACGGTCGTCGGCCCGGGAGCGGTCGGCGTGGAGCCGTCGATCCGGTATTGGCCGGACCAGTGCCGGATGCGCCCCGCCTTGTCTTTGGCGCAGGCGTAGAGCGTGTGGGAGCCGCTTTGGAGGGTGAGCTCGGTGCCGTTGGTGACCACGGTGCCGAGGCTGCAGCCTGGGTTCATCACGGTGTCCCAGAGATAGCGCACCTCGTCGACACCGGAGTTGGCCGCCGCTCCGCCGGTGGCGTCGGCGACCTGGACGATGGCCGTGGCGCTGGTTTGCCACTCGGGCGAGGAGCCCGTGACCAGCAGCGTCGGATCGTGCCGGTCAACGCGCACGTAGCGCGTCGCGTTCCAGGCGCCCCAATTGCCCACCCGATCGCGGGCGCGGAAGTAGTAGGCCCGACGCTTCCCGTCCACCGGCAAATGTCCGCCCGAAACGGTGAAGCTGGTGCCGGCGCTGGTGCTCATCGAGACGCTGCAGCCGCCGAAGACGTTGTCGACATCTCCGCTGCGGCAGACCTCGTAGGCGGCGACTCCCGAGTCCGAGTCGCTGGCCGGCGTTACCGAGGCGCTGAACGCCCCATCCACCCAGCAGGTGTTCGAGACGCCCACGCTCTCGCAGGCCACGGTGGTCGGGCCGGGAGCGGTGGGGCCGGTCTGATCCATCTCCACGTAGGCGGGCGGAGCCGCGTCCCAGGCCGTGCAGTTGTTGGCGCTATCGCAGGCGCTAAAGCGGTAGGCGCGCCGGAAGCCGTCGGAGGGCAGATCGGAACCCTGAACCGTGAAGGTTGCTCCGGTGCTGGAGGCGATCTCATTCGAACAGCCGCCCCAGCCCACGACGTCGCCGCTCGCGCAGACCCTGAAATGGTGGGCGCCCGGGGATGAGCTGGAGAGCGTGAAAGGCCCGTTGACGTAGCATTTTCCCGCCACCTCGGCGCCGCACGTCGCCACGGGTTGGCTCGGAGTCGGGGGTTGAGCGCTCGCGGGCACGGCGAAGAAAGAAATAAACAATAATAAGATATGTTGCAGAGGCTTTGCGGCCGCTGCGACATCAAAGATTGGTTGGTGATCAGACGGGCGAGATTCCCGGGACATGGGTGGCCTCCAGACTCGTTCTAGATGAATCCGACTGCGGATTCTTGTGAAGGTGCGAGAGATGTTCATAGGCGCGAAGTTCTAAATATTTCTAAAGGAATAGAGGATTCCTTTCTTTGAGAGTCAAAGGTGACGCTCGAGGGCTGTGTTGGGCTTCTGCTGTAGTAGGCGCAATCCGGACGCAGACGTGCTCCTCTGAACTCGCGGCCCAACATCCCTGGCGGCAGATTCGGACTCCCCATCGGGCGTCTTGGCAGTCCGCGAAGTTTTTTCTTCCCCGCTGATGGACTTCTCGGCGCCCTGTCGCAATGGACAGTCAAGGGCCGCGACTCACCGTGAGCGGGCCGAGAAACAACCGGATAGGAAAAGGATTTCCAATGCCTAAAATCATGATTGCTCTCTCCCTCGCCTTGGCTTCACTCGCCGCGCTCCCGCTGCACGCCGAGAGCGGCAGCGGCGCGGTTTGCTATAACTGCTCGAATTTCAGCGGCTACTGGTCCTGCGAAGGCGGCGGAGCCTTTGGCGGTTCCTCGTGCACCGTCAGTCAAGACTCCTGCACGGTGAGCGGCGACTGCGGCAGCGTCGATGGTTCCCAGCAGGTTCACGCGGCGGCGAGCCTGGTGCGAGAGGTCGGCCGGGTGTCCCCCGAGGTAGCCGTCACGCTCGCGCGGATCGCGCAGCAGCCCCGTGTGTCTTCAAAGCTGACCGTTCACTGGGCCGATATCGAGTTCAACCAAGAGTCGGTGGAGCGCGTTCTCGCCGGCGATCAGCTGGAAGGAAGTACCCCGGGGCTTGCGGTGATGCACGAGGTGAAAATCGAGCGTCTCGACGACACCACCGCGAGGCTCGTGATGAATCCGCATCCTCGATCCGTTTCGAGGAGCTACGAAGAGTTTGCTCTGCTGCTGGAGTCTGAAGGCGGAGATTCGGTTCTCAAGGCAACCTTCTGGCATCTGCGCTGAACAGACCGGAGCAGCGAAGATGATCTACAAAAATATCCTTTCGGTCGCGGGCCTTTCTCTTCTCTTCATGACGCCGCTGGCGGGTGCTGCCGTCGGCGGCGGCAGCGGCACGTGCTACAACTGCAGGATGTTCGCTGGCTCCTGGAGCTGCGACACTCTGTGGTCTACCTCGGGCGGCACAGCCTGCACGGCCGTGCAGGATAGCTGCACCGTGAGCGGCAACTGCCGGGGCGGCGTCGGCGGACTGGCGGCGCCCCTGGAGATGGAGGCCGAGAGCATTCGCGAAGTCGCCGAGGTGAACCCCGGCGTGGCTCTCACCCTGGCGCGCCTGGCGCAGCTCGGCCTCCTGGACGCTGAAATGAGCATGTCCTGGGCTGATCGGCCGGTTTCCCAGGCGGACGTTGAGAAAGTGCTCGCCGGTGGTTTTATCCGCGGGGAAGGCTCGGGGCGCGAGCGAATCCATCAGATGACGGTCGACCTCCTGGAAGACTCCACCTGGATGCTGGTTTTGACTCCCGCGGAGCGCTCCTCGGACAGCGGAGCCTTCCAGAGATTTTCCATGCTCCTCGAGGCTAGAAACGACTCTCTGATTCCCACGATGTGGCTTTTTGAGTGAGACGAGGAGGGGCGAGTCGCGAGTGATCGAGTCTTGAAGTTCGTCCCGCCTTCCGAAGGCTGCTTTTGGGTCGCGTCTTGCGACCCTTTTTTGCTGGTGCGGAGGTCTTGCGGCACTTTCCGAGCTCGGATCCCAGCTCTCCCGTAGGCCTTCCGCGGGGATCGGTATGATGGGCGACGGAAGCCCTGCGGGCGCTCAAGAGGGCCCCGCAAACAAGAACTATCCCTCGAGCTAGTCAGCCACCTCAGGAAGGTGCGTCATCACCCTGAATCAGGCAGCGACTCTGACCTCTTTGGGCGGCCAGGCGCTTTGACCGTCCGAAGATCGATTCTCTTCCTATCGGCGGCTCCGCTGCCGTACGAGAGTTCTTCGCTGGTGCGCGAAGCCAGGAGCATCCGAGAAGAGCTCGAGCGCTCCCGCCACAGGAATCTCTTCGATCTTCACGAACGGCATGCCGTCCGGGTGCGGGACGTCAGCAAGGCTCTGCTCGATGTCGAGCCGGAGATCCTGCATTTTGCGG
>JBCCLG010000224.1:0-7685 GCA_039027015.1 Acidobacteriota bacterium
ACCCGGTGGGTGAAGGCACCTTCCGGGTCGAGGGAGAGAAACCACGCGGCTTCCCGCTGGCCCTCGGGGGGCTGGATCTTGATCAGCAGCGCGGAGGCCGTCCAGGTCCCGTCGTTCGGTCCCCGGCGCTCGAGAACTCCGCGGGCCGAGCCGTGAACCTCGGCCTTGGCGTAGAGGTCCTGCCACCGGACCTCGGCTTCCGGGCTGGCCAGCAGCTCCTGCCAAGGCCGGTCGTCGCTTCGCCCCGCCGCGCCTGTTCCGTCGTCGCCGTGCTCTCGGCGCCACGCGTCGTTGGCCCAGCTCACCCGGCCCTCGGAGTCGGCGAGGGCCGAAGGGAGGGGGCTGGCCTCGAGCGCGTGGCGCACGCTCGAGCGCGATCCCGCGCGAGAACCGCCTCCGGGCGCCGTGGAAACGAGCAGGGTGAAGGCGAGGACGGCGGCGAAAAGCGCAGGCAGGGGCGCGAGGGACGTCGTGCCGGCCATGGCGGCGACCCGGTCGGCGAGGATGAGGACGACAAGCGCGGCGGCTGCCACCCTCCACGCCGTCGCCCTGCGGATCCTGAACAGCGCCGCGGCGCCCAGGAGTCCGGCCAGCGGCCAGGCGTGTTGCATCCAGTCGACGGACATGCTGCTACGGGCGGAGAGGGTCCTTGAGAGGCAGTAAGCGCGATCCCGAAAATCGGGCCGGGAGATTTTTACCAAAGCTCCCACGCGGTGTCGAATAGGCCGGTCGCGCTGCGGCGCGATCGAGGCTCGGGAGACCGCACCCTTCAGGGTTAAGATCATCCGGCACCCGAGCCGCTCATCAAGATCTGGCCCGGCGCGTGCGTTGAGGAGCAGCTATTCGATGGTCCCACATTCCGTCTTCACCCCGGCCACCGTGGGGCGAGATGGAGAAGGTCTGAGTTTGCGGTGACGGCGGTCCACATCCACCTCATGCTGGTGCATCTGCCGGTGGTCGGGGTGCTCTTCGCCGCGGTCATCCTGCTCTTCGCGCAGCTCATGAAGCGCGATCTGCTGACGATCGTGGGCTACTGCACCCTGCTGGCCTGCGCCGCGACCGCCGCCGCGGCCTATTACTCCGGGCCGTCCGCCGCCGATCAGCTCGGAGCCAGTCTGGGCGGCGGGCAGAGCGCCGGGGGCGGAGATCCGCTGACCGACTGGGTGGAGCAGCACGCGCTGATCGCCAAGGTCTTCTTCATCGCGCTGGTTCTCGCAGCGGTCCTGGCGATGCAGGCGCTGCTGCATTTTTTCCAGGGCGATGCGCCGCCCGGCTGGCTGCGCTGGGTGATTCTCGGGTCGGTGGCGGTTCTCTGCTACCTCGGCGCGTGGTCTGCGCACCTCGGCGGCGCCATCAGGCACGTGGAGATTCGCGAGCCCGAGTGGTTGATTTTTCCCCACCTCGAGATCGAGCGGGCGCCTCAGCAGGACCCGGAGCCGGCTCCCCATCCGCGCTGAGGCGGCGTCTCAAGGCTCTTCTCGACCGGCTTCTTCCCGAAGGCTCTCGAGCCTCGCGCGGACCCTTTCCGCTTCATCGGATTCGGGCGCTAGCTCGAGGAATCTTTCGAACTGGCGGACCGCCGCCGCGGGCTCTCCCAGGCTGGTGAGGGTCCGGCCGTGGACGTAGTGGGCGGTCGGGTTGTCGGGATCGGTCTCGAGGAGTTTTTCCACCAGCTCCCGGGCCCGCGCGGCGTCGCCGGCGGTGTCGTAGAGGGCGGCCATCTCGAGCAGCTCGTCGTGGGCCGCCGCGGGCTCGAGGCGCCAGAGGCGATCCAAGAAGGCCAGCGCGTCGAGATATCTGCTGTCCTGCTTGAGCGAGTGGAAGGTCAGCTCCAGCAGCTCGGCGTCGGCGTCGGGCTCGGCGGCGAGCCGTTCGAAGACCACGGCCGCGTCCGCGAAGCGCTTTTGGTCAAAGCGGATCTTGCCGATCGAGTAGGGCGCCGAGCGGTGCCCGGGATCGGCGAGCAGGGTGAGCTCAAATTCTCGGATCGCCTTGTCGAGCTGGCCGGAACGGGCCGCCGACACGCCCCGGTTGTAGGCCTTTTGCGCGGCGATGATCCGGATGTCCGGCTCGACCTCGCCGGCTTCAAGCTCTGCGGGGCTCGGCTCCGAGCGGCGCAGGCGAAAGTCGACTTCGAAGGTCGCCTCGGCCTGGCGCATGCGGGAGCCCCCGCTTCCCTGCTCGGAGCTGAGCACCACCGGCTTGATGTGGCCGCGGGTGCTCAGATAGCCGTCTTTATCGACCTGCGCGACGAGGGCCTTTTCGCCCTCGCGGAGAAAGCGTCCCTTGCGGTCGGTGGTGGTGACCTCGCTCCACGCGGCGTCGTCGACCCGGGTGATGGTGACCGTGGCGCCGCGCACCGGCTTTTCGCCGGCGCCCAGGACTTTGCCGCGCAGCAGGATGGACGTCTCGCCGCCCAGAGCCGGTCCGGCGTAGCCGAGAAGAAGAGCCCACGGCAGAAGCCGGGCGAGAAGGGTCCGGCGCAGGCGGCGCGGGCGGGTCCCGGGGACGGAGCGGCGACTCTGGCCGAGGGCTGAAGAAACTATGGCCGCACCTCCTGATGCTCGGGCTTCAGCAGATCGAACACGGTCTTGACCGGCGCGAAGACCGCCGGCGGAATTTCCACGAAAAGGGTGTTCCAGCCCGCCATCGCGCCGTTCCACAGCCCCGGGCGCTCGAGGGCCAGCAGGGGCTTTCCGGCGTGGGATTTGGAAGAGATGAAGACCGCCGCCGGGTCGATGAAGCGCTCGAGGTCGTAGGCTTCGCCGCGGTGAGAGCGCAGCCTGCACACCATGTGCACCGGGTTGAAGTGGGTCGCGCCCTCGAGGATCGCGGCCTGCTCGGGATCTTCGGTCGCGATCTGGGAAGACTCGACGATCTGCGGAGTCGCCGCGTCTTCGGCCTCCGCGCCGTCGCGCACCCAAAAGGGTCCACCCCCCGGCTCGCCGCTGTTCGGCACCATGCCGGCGACGCGCAGCGGGCGATCGAGCAGGTCGAGAAGGGCCGCCTGCTGCGCGGCGGCGGGCCGCCCGAGCCAGCGCCTGCGGACGTCGCCGCGGCCGAGCAGATCGGCCGCCGCCTCCACGGCCGGATCCAGGCTAGCGCCCCGGGAGCGCTCCACCTCGCTCAGCAGTTCGACGATCCGCCGCTCGACCTCCACCAAATAGCCGCCTAGAATCTTGTTCCAGCGCAGCACCTCGGGGCGTCGATGGGCCGGCTGGACGTTGTCGATATTGCGCAGGAAAACGAGGTCGGCGTCCTGATTGGCCAGGTTGCGCAGCAGGGCGCCGTGACCGCCGGGCCTGAACACCAGGCGCCCCTCTTCGTCTCGGAAAGCGCCGCCGCCCGGGCTGCCGGCCACCGTGTCGGTCTCCGGGCTCTGAATCGAGGTCGATAGATCGAAGGCGGCCCCGTAGTGGCGCTCGAGGTGGCCTGCGATGGCGCGCAGATGATCCCTGAAAAGCAGCTCCTGATGCTGGGGGATGGTGAAGTGCACCTGGCAGCGCCGCTGGCTATCGAGCAGGTGCTCGGCCGCCTCGAGAAGGTGCTCCTCGAGGGCGGTCAAGCTGCGATCTCCCTCGCGATGAAAAGGGATGAGGGCCTTCGCGGAGCTGCCAAAGCCCAGGCCCTCGGGCCCGAGCAGAGCCTCGAGGACGGGCCCCGGGCGCCCTTCCTGGCGCAGCGCCTCGAGGTCTGCTCCGCTCCGCTCCAGCGCCTCCGCCAAGGCGTCGCGAAAGGCGAAGCGGTCGATTTCGCGCAGCAGCCGCCGGGCGTCTTCGAGGGCGGACTCGCCGGCAGCGGGCTGACGGGCGGCGTCGAGCGAGCGAAACATGCGGCTGGCGGCGCCCGAGGCGGGGACGAACTTGCTGAATCTGCCGCGGGCCGCGTTTTCCCCGTAGGCCTCCTCGAGTCGCGGCCACTCGGACTCCGCCAGCTGGTGGATGCCGTCGCCGGGCGTGCAGGCGCGCACCAGCCTGGCCGGCGCCGGGGGCGCCGCGAAATAGCGCAGCTGCCGCTCGATCTCTTCGGGGTCGAGGCCGTGCCGCCGGATCTGCTCGAGATCGCCCTCGGCCTGCTCGGGGCTTTCGGCCGCGAGCAGCGCCTCGAGACCGGCGGAGGGCTCCTCGGCGTCTCCGGGCTTTGCCGGCGCCGTCTCGGGGAAGGCCGCGGCGTTTTCGGAGTCTTCAGTCATGCTCGCCCCCGGGGGTCGGGACCCTGCTCTTTGAAGATCGGCAGGTTCTTGATCTCCTTGAGCAGGGGAGCCGCCGCGTCTTTTCCGGACAGCACGGGCTCTTGATCTCCCAGCGGCCACTCGATGCCGATGTCCGGATCGCTCCACAGCACGCCGATCTCGTGGCCGGGGTCGTAGACGTCGGTGCATTTGTACTCGACCTGCGCCGCCTCCGACATCACGTAGAAGCCGTGCAGGAAGTCGGGCGGTATGTAGAGCTGGCGGAAGTTATCCGCCGAAAGCACCTCGCCGACCCATCGACCGAAGGTGGGAGAGCCCCGGCGCATGTCGACGGCGACGTCGAAGATCTCGCCCTCCACGCAGCGCACCAGCTTGCCCTGGGGCCTGCGGCTCTGGGCGTGCAGGCCGCGCAGGGTGCCGCGCCTCGATCGCGAGTGGTTGTCCTGCACGAAGGTCGCGTCGAGGCCTCCGTCACGATATTTATCGCGGTGGTAGGTCTCGACGAAAAAGCCGCGCGCGTCGCGGAAGACGGCGGGCTCGATGAGCAGCACGCCTGGCAGGTCGGTCTCGTGGAAAGCCATCAGGTCCTCAGTCCTCTGGTTCGATTCGATAGGGCGGGCGGCCGGGCCCGGCCTGGACCGCCGCTAGCCGGCGCCCTCGCCGAGGCCGAGGCGCTCGCGCTCGTAGCGTCCGCGGGTCACCGCGCGGCACCACTCGTCGCCCTCCAAATACCAGCGGACGGTGGCCTCCAGGCCCGACTCGAAGTCGTGCCGAGCCTTCCAGCCCAGCTCGCTGGCGATCTTCGAGCTGTCGATGGCGTAGCGCTGGTCGTGGCCCGGGCGGTCTTTCACGAAGGTGATCAGCTCGCGGTAGTGCTCGATCGCGCCGCCTTCGCGCCCCTCGAGCGCCGGATTTTCGGCGGGCGGCAGAGCCTTCTGCACCAAATCGCAAATGCGCTCGACCACCTGCAGGTTGGTGCGCTCGTTGTGGCCGCCGATGTTGTACTTCTCGCCGTCTCGACCGTTCAGAAAAGCCAGCAGGATGCCCGAGCAGTGATCGTCGACGTAAAGCCAGTCGCGCACGTTGCTGCCGTCGCCGTAAATCGGCAGCGGCTTGCCTTCCGCGGTGTTGAGAATGATCAGGGGGATCAGTTTCTCGGGATACTGCAGCGGCCCGTAGTTATTCGAGCAGTTGGTGATCACGGCCGAGAGTCCGTAGGTGTGGACGTAGGCGCGCACCAGGTGGTCCGCCGAGGCCTTGGAGGCGGCGTAGGGGGAGTTGGGAGCGTAGGCCGTGGTCTCGCGGAACAGGCCCTCGGCGCCCAGCGATCCGTAGACCTCGTCGGTCGAAACGTGGAGAAAGCGCAGGGTGCCCTCGTCCCGGGCGTGGAGGCTGCGCGCCGCCTCGAGCAGCTCGAAGGTGCCGTGGATATTGGTGCGCACGAAGTCGCCCGGGCCATCGATCGATCGATCGACGTGGCTCTCGGCGGCGAAGTTGAATACGCCCGTAGGGCGAAAGTCCCCGAAGGCCCGCCGCACGTCGGCGCGCTCGGCGATATCGCCGCGCACGAAGCGGTAGCGCGGGTGATCCTCCACCTCCCGCAGGTTCTCGAGGCTGCCGGCGTAGGTGAGGAGGTCGAAGACGAGAACCTCCGCCTCGGTGTGTTCGAGCACGTGGCGGACGAAGTTCGCGCCGATGAAGCCGGCGCCGCCGGTGATGAGGTAGCGATCCATATTCGATCTCCGAGAGGCGATGAGAGGCGGCCGGTGATGCGAGGCTCGGCGCCGCGTTCCGGGAGCGGCGAGTATAGCCCGCGGCGCCGCGAAATCCGCCGCCTCGCCGCGCCGCTCCGAGGCTCGCCGGGCCGCCGAGGAAGGGCGTTGGCCGCGGGCTCTCGGTGCGGTAGCTTTGGCGCCGTCATGACTACCTTTCAGGCCTTCGTCCTCGCGATCGTCCAGGGGGTGACGGAGTTCCTGCCGATCAGCTCCTCGGCGCATCTGATCCTGGCGCCCGTCTTCTTCGACTGGCCGGATCAGGGGGTGACGTTCGACATCGTGACCAACACCGGAACCCTGCTGGCGGTGGTGATTTACTTCCGTCGCGATCTCTGGGGGCTGGTGCGGCGGCCGCTGCTGGGTCTCGAGGCGGTGCGCGGCGGCGCCCGGGGCGACGTGCCTCTGCTCGGCCTGCTCGGCATCGCCACGGTGCCCGTGGTGATCGCCGGCCTCGCCTTCTACGGCTGGATCTCGACCGCGGGACGCGACCCGCGGGTGATCGCCATCGCCTCCATTGTCTCGGGCGTGCTGCTCTACGGCGCGGACCACTTCCTGCGCCGGGAGAGGGATCTCGACGAGATCGGCTGGCGCAGCGCTCTCACCATCGGCCTGGCCGAGGCTTTGGCTTTGGTTCCCGGGACCTCGCGCTCCGGGATCACCATGACCGCCGGCATGGGGCTCGGTCTCAACCGCGAGGCGGCGGCCCACTTCTCTTTTCTGCTGGCGATCCCGGTGGGCGCCGCGGCGCTGCTTCACGATCTCAAGGATCTGATCGAAGAGGGGACGCGCGCGCCGGAGGCCTGGTGGCCCTATCTGGTGGGGTTTTCGGTGTCCGCACTCTCCGCTCTCGCGGTGATCGACTGGCTCCTGGGGTGGGTCAAGCGGCAGAGCCTCGACGTTTTCGTGGCCTACAAGATCGCTTTGGGGGCCGCGATTCTGTGGTTGGCCTGAACCGGGCGCTCTTGAGATAGTATTTAGCGACTCGAATATCGCGGCATTCCCTCACAGGAAAGCGCGGCCTTCCCAGCCGCTGCCGGTGGACCTCTGGAGCCCTTGAGGCGCTGACCCGCCGGCGGCATCCGCGGGCTACCCCGGGCCTTACCCGCTCGCCCGCCGATATTCTTTTGAAGTCTGCTGATCTCGGAGACCTGCTGATCGTGGAGTTTGACCTGCCTTTGGAGACCCGCCGATGACTCTCTCGGTGCGCGCTTCGCGACAGGGCGAGGAGAGCGAGAGGAGCCGAGGCATCATTGTGCTCGGCATGCATCGCGCCGGCACCTCGACGATCACCAGCGTGCTCGCCAACCTCGGCTTCGAGCTGCCGGGAGAGCCGATTCCCGCCGGCTGGGATAACCCCAAGGGCTATTGGGAGCCGCGGGAGGTCGTGGAAACCCACGATGCCTTTCTGCACGCGATTCATCGCAGCTGGAGCGATCCGCGCCCGCTCCATCCCAGGCACTTCGAGGGCTCGGCGGCCAAGACCGCCGTCGAGAGCCTGCGCAGATTCGCCGAGCAGGCCGTCCTTCCTTGCTCCCAGTGGGTTCTCAAGGACCCCCGCATGTGCCGGCTCCTGCCGCTTTGGCGTCCGCTGCTCGAGGCCGAGAGAGTGGATCTTCACGTCCTGCTGATCATCCGCTCACCGCTGGCGGTGGCCGCTTCGCTGCAGAAAAGAGACGGCTTCAGCACCGAGAAAAGCCTCTTGCTTTGGCTGCGTCACT
>JBCCLG010000225.1:0-7682 GCA_039027015.1 Acidobacteriota bacterium
GTCCGCGTGACCGTCACCTCCGAGGGACAGGCGTCTTTCCGCGAGACTCTCACCTCCAATCGCAAGGGTCAGTTCACCCTGCGCTTTACCCGAAGTCAAACCCAGCTCGAATTCGACTTTCTCTTCGAAAAAACCGGCTTCCAGTCCTTCCAGCAGACCCTCTCGCCCTCGGCCACCCGCATGATGCGAGAGACCTTCGTCATGGAGGCCGGGGAAACGCAGCAGGTCCAGAGCCTCGGCGATCTCTCCTCGGTGGTGTCCGGCGGCAGCAACGAGGCGATCTCGGCCTTCAACGCCGGCCTCAAGGCGCAGCGCGAGGGCGACTTGACGACCGCGCGCGCCAAGCTCGAGGAGGCCCTGGCGGCGGATTCTGAGCTGGGGCCGGCGCAGGTCGCGCTGTCGCAGGTGCTGCTCGATCAGAAGGAATACGAGCCGGCTCTCGCCGCGGCGAATAAGGCTCTGGGGCTCGAGGTGTCGCGCGCCGATGCGCTGCGGGTGAAATACCAGGCCCTGCGCGCCCTGGATCGCAAGGACGAGGCCGAGGCGGTGTCGGGCGAGCTGGCCAGCGCGGAAGACGCTACGGCTTCGGCGCGGCGCCTCTATAACGAGGGCGGAGAGGCCTTCAAAAACCAGGACAACGCCACCGCCCTCGATCGCTTCCGCAAGGCCGCCGAGCTCGATCCATCCCTGGTCGACGCGCACCACGCCGTGGCCACCCTGGAGCTGGCGGCCGGCAATTCCGAGGCCGCCGCCACCTCGGCGGAGAAGGCTCTCGCCCTCGGTTCCGAGAAGCTCGAGACCCTGCGCGTGCTCTATGACGCCTACGACGCCCTCGGCAAAACCGACAGACTGACCGAGATCGCGCCGCGCCTGGCGGCGGTCGACCCGGACTTCGGCGGCGCCAAGCTGGTCGAGCAGGCCGCTGCCCTGTGGAACGGCGGGCAGACCGAAAAGGCCGTCGCCATGGCTCGGCAGGCCCTGGCGATCGATCCCAACGTCGCCAAGGCGCACTATTTTCTGGGTCTCGACCACCTCTCGAAGGGCGAGAACCCCGAGGCCAAGGCCGCCCTCGAGAAATTCCTCGCCCTCGCCCCCGACGACTCGGAGGCGGCGACCGCCCGCGAGATGCTGACCTTCATTCAATAGCCACAGCCGCAGCCGCGGCGGGCGGCCGCGGTCAGTCGAGGCGCAGGTCGACTGCCGGCCAGTCGCCCACGGACAGCTCGCGGGCGGCCACCTGGTAGATCACCAGGCGGGTGTTCGCGAGGCGCTCGGGCTGGCGGGCGAGGTCGCGGCGCACCTGGTCGCTCGCCCCGTCGGGCCGGGCCAGGCGGTCGACGGCGAGCCCCGTGTAGGCGGAGAGCTGCTCGCCGAGCCCGGCGCCTCGGCCCCAGTGCAGGGATTCGTCTGAGTAGACCGCCGAAAAGCTATCGCCCAGCAGCATCAGCGGCGCCCCGCGCTCGGGGGCCCAGAAGAGGCCGTCCCAGGTGGTCACCTGCTGGAGGGTCACGGTCTCCTCGGGAAAAATCGGCCGCGCCGCCGGCAGCTCGAGGAGACGCCAGAGATCGCCTCGCCCGCGCTGCTCGAAGGGGGCGCGGGTGAACCCGGCCTCCGGGGTCGGCAGGCCGAGTCGCCCCTCGGCCACGAGGGCGTCCAGGCGCTCTGCGAGAGCCTCGGCCACGGCCTCCACCGCCGCCGGGCTCCAGTGGGAGTCGGTCTTGAGGTAGGCCGGCTGGCCGCTCGACTCGAGGCGAGCGAGAGCGGGGCTGGGGTCGAAAATCAGCAGGCCGGCGTCCTCGAGCTCGCGCAGAAGAGGCCGCCAAGAGGGGTTGTGCACCGGCTCGGGCGCGGCGAAGCTCGCCCGGCTCGGCACCGGCATAAAGAGCAGCTCCACCGAGCGCTCCGCCAGCTGGCGGTAGAGATCGAGAAGCGCCGGGCGCGGATCCGCCCCGGGCCCGACCCGTTCTAGAAACGGCGGGCCGACCACGTGCTCGAATCCGCTTCGGAGGTAGAGGGCTTGGCGGCCTCGGTCAAAAGCCACGGTGCGGTTCCCCACCCCTCCCCAGCCGAGCATCGCGGCCTGGAAGCCCGGCAGAAAGGCGCGCAGGGCGGGCGAGGTCTCATCGAGCCGCGTTTCGACCCGGTCCATGGCCGCGAGGGCGTCGCGGTTGCGCTGGCCGAGGGCGCTCCAGGCGCCCGCGCTCGGCTGGCCGGGGAGACCGCGCACCTCGGAGAGCAGCTCGCCGAGCGGCGAGCTGCTGGCCTGGCGCCACAGGGGCTCTGCGCCCACGAGGAGCGCGCAGCCGGCGAGCAGCGTCCAGGCGCTCGCCCTGGAGGTCTTCGAGGGGGCGTCGGCGCTCATTCCAGGCGCTCGCTCCAGTAGAGCGTGGCGTCGGGCCGCGCGGGGAGATCGTCCTTGAGAAAGAGCGCCTCGAGCTGCGGCTGGGCGTCGAAGGGCTCGATCTCGAGCTCGATCTCGAATCCTGCCGCCTCCCGCCCGCCCGCGCGGACGAGGGGGGTCGGCTCGCCGCCGACCAGGACCCGGTGCACCACCCGGATCGTTTCGCCGGTCCGCAGCGGCGGCGCGTCTTCCTCGAGGCGGTATTCGAAGACCCCGAGAGCCTCGCGGTACGGGGCGATCTCCTCGAGGGTCGGCGGCAAGGAGCCGGCCAGGCGGCGGGCGGCGACCCGCAGGACCGGGACCTCGCCGCCGCTTCGGCGAGCCAGCAGATCGGCGTAGCGGCGGTGGCTCTCCAGGGCCTCCTCGGGCCCTAAGGCGCGGCTGTAGACCGCCACCCCCTCGAGCCTGCCGCGCCACGGCCAGCGGTATTCCTGGTCTCCCGCCGGTCCCTCGGCGCCCAGGCGGAGATAGGTCGCTCGCCAGTGGAAGAAGCCGCTCGACAGCTCCTCGGACGCGGCCACGGGCTCGCCGTCGAGGTAGGCGCGCACGAGGCCGGGGGTGTAGGTGACGAGCAGATGATGACGCTCCCCGCGGCGGATCGCGCCGAGATCGACCACCGGACGATCGGCGGCCGGGCCCGTGGTCGGGGTGCGCAGGCGCAGCCTGAGCCGAGAGCCCTCCTCGGTGAGGGTGAGGTTGCGGCGCGATCCGGCGGCGAACGCGAAGAGAGCGCCGGGCGGTGAGCCCTCCTCCATCTCGGAGAGAAAGGTCAACTCGAGGCTCAGCTCGTTTTTCGCCCTCACCCCCTCGAGCAGGCGCTCCATGGTGCCGAGATCCCCCTGAAAGGCGCCGCCGCGCGTCACCATGGCTCCCCGGCGGTCGAAAAAGGCCGCCCCCTGAGGCTCCACGAGCGTGGTGGCCGTGGCGGAGCCGGACGCCGCCGGCACCCGGTTGGGGTGACGGGCCGACTGCATGAGGAAAACCAGATCCCGAGGGAAGGGCGGCCAGGTCGCGGGCTCGACGGTTTGGCTGACCTCCTCGAGGGTGTTGGGCGGGCTGGCCAAATCCCGGACGCCCCGCGCGACCACCCGGGTGGGCCGCAGGAGCGGCGCCTCGAGGGCGGCGATCCATGCGGTCTTGCCGGCGTCGAGGCGCGCTTCGAGGGGCTTTCCGGCGATTTCGAGGGTCGCGGCCTCGACATCGACGGGCTCGTTGAAAAGGAGCCTCAGCTCCCGGCCCCCCTGACGCGTTTCGACCTCGAGCAGCCGCGGCGGCGCCTGGGGCCGCACCACCACGCGGCCCCGGCGCACGCTCTCGCCGGCGCGCGCGACGACCTCGTAGACCCCGGCGCTTTCGAAGACGTGGCTGGGCTTGCCTCGAGGCGGTGCGTCGCCGAAGCTCCAGGTCCAGGGACCCGGGCCCTCAGGGTCTTCGAAGTTCACCCGAAGCGGCGCTTCGCCGGCTCGGCGGCCGAGGGCCAGGGGCTCGAGCCAAACGTCGGGAAAGCGGTCGGTCGCCGGGTCGTCGGTGAGGCGGAGAGGTGGCCCGATCAGCTCGAGGGTGCTCGAGTCGGTCTCGGCGAGAAAGACGTCGTAGTCGGCGCGGGTGTGGTCGTGCTCGTCGGCCGACGCCGCCCAGGCGAGGGCGCGGGAGTCCCGGGAGGGCATGGGGAAGTAGAGGTAGCGCCGGCCCGGGGGGAGCCTGGGATCGCTCTTCTCGAGGATCGTCCAGCGGCGGCGACTCTTAAGATCCATGACCCGGATGGGTCCTCCGGCGCCCGCCACCCAAACGCCCAGGCGGCCGTCGCCCGTGAAATAGGGCTGGCAGCCGCCGAGGTTGGCGCGCTCGTCGAGCGCGCCGCCCGGGCCCACGGGCGAGAAGGTCGGCTCGCCCGAGGTGGCGAAGCCGAGTGTGGGGTCGAGGAGGAAGCCGTGGGCTTCGCGCGGCGCGTCGAGGGCCACGCGGGTCTCGCCGCTCGCGAGGTCGAGAATCCGGCTGCGCCCCTCGGCGTCGATGAAGAGAATCTCCTCGGCGTTTCGCCACACGGCGGCGCGGTGCTCGAAATACGTGCGGGCGAGGGGTACCAGGACCTCGCCCAGGGCGGGCTCCGAGGTTTGGGAGTCCAGCCCGTCGAGGGTCAGGAGGCGGAGCTCGCCGCTGGCGCCGGTCGCCGGGTAGCGCGCCTGACCCTCGGGCAGCGAGAGGTAAACCAAGCGATCGCCGCGCGGCGAGAGATGGGCGCAGCAGTGGGCGCGCCCGGGCTCTCGGGCGGTGAGAGGCCTGGCGGGTCCGAGCCGGCCGGGCTCGAGGGCGCGCCGCCACAGGCGCCAGGAGCCGCCGCGATTCGACTCCCACACCGCGGTGCCCGCGCCGAGCCTCGGCACGCCCAGGGGCGTGGAGGCGTTCGGCGGCGCTGGGGAGCCCGCCGCCTCGGAGGGGGCGCCGGCGCTGGTGGCGCCGTCGCCGCATCCGAGCAGGCAGCCGGTCGCGAGGGCGAAAGCAGCGCGCACGAGGACTCCGCGTCGGGTCGGCTTGGCCATGGCGGAAGTCTACCGCCGGCCCGCGGGGCGCCGCGCCAAAGTCCTGCCAAATTTTGGCCGCTCGGGCGGGTGGTTGCTATTAAATGACGATCGTCATACAATAGCGACGCGCGGAAGGCCGGTGCGTGCAAAACGCTTTTTTCAAAGCGGGATCCGCCGCCCGAATCCAAGGAGTAGGGCCTAGCGAAACTATGACCACTCCATGCTTTCCACGCCGCGACGGGGGTCGCGGCTATTATTTTGTCCGCTTATATGACGACCGTCATATAAGCGAGCCAGCGCCGAGAGACCCCAGCAGGAGACTCAGCACGAGGACCCCGGAGGACCGCCGCCCATGCGCTACCCCGCAGACCAGAAAGCCAAGACTCGACAGACCATCCTCGACGCCGCCACCCGCGTGTTCCGAAGCCGCGGCTATCAGGGGGGCGGCGTCGACGCGGTCATGAAGGAAGCCGGCCTGACCCACGGCGGCTTCTACAGCCACTTCAGGAATAAAGAAGACCTCTTCGCGCAGTCGATCGAGAGCGGGCTCGGGGCGATGAGCGAGCAGCACCGCCGGTGGACCTCGGGAACCCGCGGCGCGGACCATATCCGCGCCTTCCTGAGCGGCTATTTGAGCCCGCGGCATCGCATGAACCCAGGCCGGGGCTGCCCGGCCCCGCCCCTGGTCTCTGAGATCGGGCGCTCCGGCGAGCAGCCTCGAGAAACCTTCGAGCGGGGTCTCGAGGGCTGGGCCGCGGGCCTCGCCGAGCATCTGGACGGCGTGCCCGAAGGCCGGCGCGAGGAGGCGGCGCTCGGCGTCATCGCGGCCTGCGTGGGGGCGCTCTCGGTATCGCGAGCGGTGACCGATCCCGCCCTGGCGGACCGCATTCTCGAAAGTACCCGGGCGATGATCGAAAGCGCCTTTTTAGAGGCCGATCCGCCAGGGCCTTCTCCCCAGCGCGGAGAGGCGCCATGACGCGGGGCGGGTCTTCGAGGGCCGCCACCGCCCTGGTGGCCTTCGCGGTGATCGGCCTCCTGGCGGCGCTCTTCGTTCTCACAGGAGGCTCCGAGGGCGACGAGGCGTCGGTGGCCGCGGCGCTGCCGGTCGAGATTCTGGTGGCCGAACGCCGCTCGAGCTTCGAGGTCGAGCGCTCCTTCGTCGGTCTGGTGGAGGCCCGGCGCGAAAGCTCGGTGGGCTTCGAGCTGGCGGGTCAGCTCGCCACGGTGTGGGCCGAGGAGGGGGATCGGGTGCGCGCGGGTCAGCTCCTGGCCGAGCTCGACACCGAAAGGCTGCGCGCCCGCCGCGCTGGTCTTGAGGCCCAGCGCAGCCGCGCCGAGGCCGACGTCACCCTCGCCCGCCTGACCCGTCAACGGGTGGGCGAGGCGCAGGATCTCGACGCCGTTTCGCCCCAGGCTCTCGACGAGGCCCTGCTCGGTCTCGAGGCGCGGGAGGCCGGCCTCCTGGAGGCCGCGGCGGCGGTCGACCAGGTCGACGTCGAGATCGCCAAGAGCCGCCTGCTGGCGCCCTTCGACGCCCTCGTGGCGGGGCGCTTTGTCGACGAGGGCCAGGTTCTCTCTGCCGGCACCGCGGTGGTGCGGCTGCTCGAGCGCGATCGGCCCGAGGCGCGCATCGGCGTCGCCGGGGACGCGGCCCGGGCCCTCGAGGTCGGCGAGACGCACGAGATCCGGGTCGAGGGTCGACGGCTCGAGGGCTCGGTGCGCGCCGTACTGCCCACCCGCTCTCGCGACACCCGCGCGGTGGAGGCGATCTTCACACTGGACGCCTCGCTCAGCGGGGCAGAAGGCGAGGCGGCCGCCCCTCAAGACGGGGTGCGCAGCGGCGATCTCGCCCGCCTGGTTCTGCGCCGCGAGCGGCCGGAGGCGGGCTTCTGGCTGCCGACCTCGGCCCTCACCGAGAGCAGCCGCGGCCTGTGGGCGGTTTTTGTGGTCGAAGGCGAGGGAGACGAGCTGGTGGCCGCGCGCCGCGAGCTGGAGGTGCTGCACGAGGAGTCGGGCCGGGTCTACGCCCGCGGAACGCTCCGGGACGGCGAGCGCGTGGTCGCCGCCGGCCTGCATCGCCTGGTGCCGGGTCAGCGGGTCGAGATCGCCGGCCGCGTCGATCTCGCGGAGGCCGGCCCATGAGCGCCACGACGATCTTTTATCGCAACGGCTATCTTTTAGCCGCCGTCGTGATGGTGATCCTGGTCGGCGGCTTGTCGAGCTTCGCCAGCCTGCCTCGCCTCGAGGATCCGCGCATCGACACCCGCAACGCCCTGGTGGTGACGCCGGTGCCGGGGGCGTCGGCGGAGCGCGTGGATACGCTGGTCACCGAGGTGCTGGAGGAGTCGCTGCAGGAGATTCCGGAGATTCTCCACCTCGAGTCGACCTCGAGGGCCGGCACCTCGGTGATCGCCATCGAGCTGCAGGCGTCGGTCGATAGCGAGAACAACAGCGAGATCTTCTCCGAGATCCGCGCCAGGCTGAGCGACGCCTCCCGGCTGCTGCCGGCCGAGGCCCTGGAGCCGGTGGTCGACGATCAGCGCGGGGCGGTCGGCTTCACGCTGATCGTCTCCCTCGCCTGGGACAGCCCCGAGCCGCCCGCCCTCGGCATTCTCGGGCGCCTGGGAGAGGATCTGGCGGATCGCCTGCGGGCCTTGCCCGGCACCGAGCTGGTGCGCCTCTACGGCAAGGGCGAGGAGCAGATCACCGTCGAGGTCGATCCGGCGCAGCTGGCGGACCTCGGCCTGTCGGCGGCTCAA
>JBCCLG010000226.1:0-7665 GCA_039027015.1 Acidobacteriota bacterium
CGGCGCGCTGCTGCTGCACGAAGGCTCCCCTGGCTGGGCTTAGCCGGATGATTTCGGGTTGAGAAGGTCGCGGGCGATGCGGTTGATCGTGCCGCCGTCTGCCGACGCGCCGAAGCGCGACATCATCGCCTTCATTACCCGGCCGATCGCCTTGGGACCCTCGAGCCCCTCGGTCGCCACGAGCTCCTCGATCGCCTGCCGCACGGTGGCCTCGTCGGCCTGGGCCGGCAGGTAGGAGGAGAGCACCTCGATCTCGGCGTTTTCCTTATCGGCCAGCTCCTGGCGCCCGGCCTGCTCGAACTGACTCGCCGAGTCCTTACGCTGCTTGACCAGGCGCTTGACCACGCCGAGGAACGCGTCGTCCCCGACCTCTTCGCCCTGGGCGATCTTCTCGTTCTTGAGCGCGGCGAGCAGCATGCGCAGGGTCGAAAGGCGCTCTTTGTCGCGCGCTTTCATCGCCGCCTTGATGTCGTTCTGTACGGTCTCTTGAGGTGTCGTCATGGTGGCCGGATCATAACCCGCCTCGGCCTCACACAGACTCCCTGAGAAGCGCCCGGAATCGCGCATCGGGGTGCAGCACGAGGTATGCGCTGCATGCACGTGTAAGAAGCCTAAGGCGCGCGAAGTCGCCCTTCTCGGGGGCGGAATGCACCGCGGGGCCAGGCACGGAAGCTGCAGTCTTTGAAGGTGAGTCGACCTCAGCCCCTGCAGGATTCTTATTTTCCGTGGGCGCAGCGCGTCGCCGCGCTCACCTTGTCCAAACCCTAGGAGCCCTATGCTTCAAGACTGCCTGACCTCGAGTCGCGCGGCGCGCCGTCGCGCGGCTTCGAAATCACTCACTTCGGCGCTTTTGACTCTCGCCGCCGCTCTCCTCCTCTCGACGGCCGCCTTCGCGAGCGGCCCCGATCCAGGCGCTTCGCACCCGATCCCCAAGATCGCCGGCGGGTCCCCGGCGGCGGGCGAGGATCCGGTGCTTCAAACCCGTCAGGAGATCTTTCGGATTTACCTCGCGCTGCGCAGCTATATCGTCAGTTCGATAGGCGGTCCTTTCGATCAGGGCCCCGTGAACGCCCGTCTCCTGGAGAGCTACTGCCCCTGGGCGGGCCCCGCTTTCGAACGCGACTCCATCGAGCTGGTCAGCCACGCTGATCTCGAGGCCATTCTGGTGCCCGACTTTCTCGACGATCTGCCGGAATTCGACGCCTGGGGCCACCCTTATGAATTTCGGCTGTCCAGCGATCTGGTGCGGCCCGACCCGGCCGCGGTCCTGAGCCCCGGCCGAGACGGCCTCTTTGAGGGCTCGAGCTATGAGGGCGGCTTCACGGCAGACCCGGATGAAGACCTCGTCCTGGCGGGCTTCCACTTCGTGCGTCAGCCGCCTCCCCCCGCGGGACTCGAGGTGGAGATCGCCGAAGCGACGATCCGGCACCTCGGCGACGCCTTCCTCAGCTGGCTGACGGATTTTGTGGGCGGCGGTCTTGATTTTCTATCTCCGGGCGACTCCGTAGACCTCACCGAGGTGGCCGCGGTGCCTTACGAGGAGGTCGTGGACACGCTCATACCCGCCACTTTCTTCTACTACACCCGCTGCGTGCCGGAGCGAGACCCCTGGGGAGGGCTGATCGACTACCGGTTCTTCATTCCAAACGATTTGATGGGGACCTTCGTGATCGTGCGCAGCGCCGGGGCTGATCAAACCGTGGAGGGCGACGTCTACGGGCGCGGCCTGGTCTCAGATCCAGACCGCGACCTGGTGTGGTCCGACGGCGTTTTCTTCCAGCGTCCGGCGCTCTTTTTCGACGACTTCGAGTCGGGAAGCCTGGCAGCCTGGAGCGCGGTAAGCGGCGATTAGGAGCGCGGACCGGCCCCGGACTTAGCGGCCCGGGCCGCTTTTTTAGCCGGCGGCGGATAGACTCGCTGCCGGAGGATTTATGAGCCGACTCTCTGACACGCAGCCGCCCGCGGACTCGCGTCCGCTCACCTCGGACGTTCTGGTGGTAGGCGCGGGCGTTTTCGGCCTGGGCGCGGCGCGCGAGCTGCGCCGGCGAGGCCACTCGGTCACGGTCTTAGAGCCCGGGCCGATCCCTCACCCGCTGGCGGCGTCGACCGACGTTTCGAAGGTGGTGCGCATGGAGTACGGCACCGACGATCTCTATTTGGAGATGGTCGACGCCTCGATAGACGGCTTTCTCGAGTGGAACGAGCGGGCCGGCGATCCCCTCTACCATCAGACCGGCGTCACCATGCTGACCCGCCGGGAGATGCGCCCGGGCGGCTTCGAGCACGACAGCTTCGAGAGCCTGCAGCGTCACGGCAAGACCCCCGAACGCCTCGACGCCGACGAGATCAGCCGCCGCTTTCCGGCCTGGAAGCCGGGCAGCTACGTCGACGGCTTTTACCACGCACGCGGCGGCTTTGGCGAAAGCGGCCGAGTGACCGAAACCCTGGCGCGCGGGGCGCGCGAGGAGGGCGTCGTGATCCACGAGGGGCAGACGGCGGCCGAGATCGTGACCGACGGCGGCCGCGTCTCGGGCGTCACCACCCGAGAGGGCCTGCGCGCTTCGGCCGGCTGCGTGGTGGTGGCGGCCGGCGCCTGGACCCCCTGGCTGCTGCCCGAGCTGCAGCCGATGATGAAGGCCACCGGCCACCCCGTCTTCCACCTGAAGCCTAGCGAGCCCGAGCTCTTCACGCCCCCCAACTTCGCGGTCTTCACCGCCGACGTCGCGCGCAGCGGATGGTATGGCTTCTCGCTCCACCCGAGGCGCGGCATCGTCAAAATCGCCAACCACGGGGTCGGTCAGCTCATGCACCCGGAGCGCGACGAGCGCGTGGTCACCGAAGAGGATCACGCCCTACTGCGCTCCTTTCTCGCCGAGACCTTCCCTTCGCTGGCCGAAGATCCGGTGGTCTACACGCGGCGCTGCCTTTACTGCGACACGCTCGACGAGCATTTCTGGATCGACCGCCATCCGGAGATCGACGGCCTGGTGGTCGCGGCGGGCGGCAGCGGCCACGGCTTCAAGGTCGCGCCGGTGCTCGGCGAGCTGATCGCCGACGCCGCCACCGTGGGCGAGCGCCACCGCTGGAGCGAGCGCTTCCGCTGGCGCGACCTCGAGACCGCCACGGTGGGCCAGGAGGCGGCGCGGCACCACGGCTGAGCGTCCGCCAGCGCCCCGGAATGCGATCGATGACGCCGACAGAGCCGCTCCTCTTCGCCGCCAGCCACCACTACCGTCCCATGGCCGCCGAGCTGGTCGCCCTCGGCGGCCTCGAGCTGGGCCGGCTCGAGCAGCGCGAATTTCCCGACGGCGAGCGCTACCAGCGCCTGCTCACCCCGGTGGCAGGCCGCCGGGTGGTGGTGCTCGCGGGAACGATCGACGACACGGCCACCCTCACCCTCTACGATCTCGCCTACACCGTGGTCAAGGCCGGGGCCATGCGCCTCACCCTGGTGATCCCCTACTTCGGCTACTCGACCATGGAGCGCATGGAGCACGAGGGAGAGGTGGTCACCGCCAAGGCGCGCGCCCGGCTGCTCTCGTCCCTTCCGCCGGCCCACCACGGCAACGACGTGCTGCTCTTAGACCTACACACCGGCGGCCTGCCGCACTATTTCGAAGACTCACTGACCCCCGTGCACCTCTCGGCCCGCTCGATCGTGCTCGAGCAGGCGCGGCTTCTGGGCGGCGAAGACTGCATCCTGGCGTGCACCGACGCCGGACGGGCCAAGTGGGTGGAGTCGCTGGCCAACGACCTCGGCACCACCGCCGCCTTCGTATTCAAGCAGCGGCTCGACGGCTCAACAACCCGCATCACGGCGGTCTCGGCGGCGGTGGCGGGCAGGCGGGTGGTGATCTACGACGACATGATCCGCACCGGCGGCTCCCTGATCGACGCCGCCCGCGCCTACCGAGAGGCCGGCGCCACCCGCGTTTCGGCCATCGCCACCCACGGCCTCTTTCCCGGCGAAGCGGCGGAGCGCCTGCGCGAGTGCGGGCTCTTCGACCACATCGTGTGCACCGACTCCCATCCGCGGCCGAGGCAGGTGGCTGAGGGCGGAGGCTTTCTGAGAGTCCTCTCCCTGGCTCCGCTGCTGCACCGCGCCCTGACGGCGACGGAGCCGGGTCCGACGCCATGAGCTCGCGCCCGGGCTCCGGCGCCAACCGCGAGCCGTTTTCTTGTCAGGATGCCTGGCCTCGGCATTAGAATGGCGGGGTGTACCGCCCTCTTATCTCTTCTTTATCGTCCGACTCTCGGCCTGTTTCTCTCCTCTGCGTGAGCCTGACGATTCTGGCCCAGCCCGTGGCGGCCCACGAGGGCGCGGCGCTCTCGGGTCTCCTCTCCTGGCCGGTTCTTTCGGCGCTGCTCGCCGCCGCTCTGCTGACGGTGGGAGCCCTGTGGGCCCAGCGGGAGAAAAAATTTGCCGAGCGGCTCGAGAGCTCCGCCGCCGACAGCTCGGCGGACCTCAAGGCGTCCAAGGATCAGCTGGCCACCGAAGCCGAGAGGCTCTCCGCCATGCTGGAGAGCATTCTCGAAGCCATCGTCTCCACCGATCCCGAGGGCAGGATCCAGCGGGTCAACCGCGCGGCGGAGCAGCTGCTGGGGGTTCCGGAGTCGGAGCTGCTGGGGCGGCGCGTGGCCGAGGTCATGCCCCTGCGCGGCGAAGACGAAGCCGAGGCCGATTTCGACCCGATCGCCGCCCTGCGCAGGGAGCTGGCGCCGACCCACTTCGACACCGTTTACCACTACAGCAGCGCCGGCGCCGGCGGCCCGGCAGAGAGCCGCCGCCTGGAGCTGAGCGGTACCCCGGTGACCGCCCGCGGCGAGCTCGAGGGCTTCGTTGTGGCCATCCGCGACGTCACCGACCGCCACCTGGTGGAGGCCGAGCTGGCCAAGGCGCAAAAGCTCGAGTCCCTGGGGCTTCTGGCCAGCGGCATCGCCCACGACTTCAACAATCTGCTGACCATCGTGCTCGGCAACTTCTCCCTGCTGCCGACCGACGAGGAGCTGCCGCCGACCCTGCGCGAGCCCCTCGACGAGATCGAGAAGGCGCTGCTTCGCGCCCGCGGTCTTTCCGATCAGCTGCTCACCTTCGCCTCGGGCGGCGTGCCGCGAAACCGCCCCACCGACCTCGAGACGCTGGTCGCGGGCTCGGTGTCGGCGGTTTTCCGCGGCGATTCTTCGCTCTACAAGCTGGACCTTCCCGAGGACCTGCGGGAGGTGGACGCCGACCCCGATCAAATCGGCCAGGTGCTCAACAATCTGCTGCTCGAGGCGCGCCAGGCAGCGGGCGCGGGGCCGGTCAGGATCTCCGCGCGGGCGGTGCGCATCGGCCTCGGCAAAACCAAGCTCCGCCCCGGCTCCTACGTGCGCCTGGAGGTCTTCGACGGCGGCGAAGGACTCTCCCCCGAGGAGCTGGCCAAGGTCTTCGATCCCTACGCATCGCCGCAAAAAGGCGTCACCGGCCTCGGCCTCGCCACCTCCCAAGCGATCGTCAAGCGGCACCGCGGCGCCATCGAGGTGACCTCGAAGCCGGGCGAAGGCACCACCTTCGCCGTGCTCCTGCGCACCGCCAAGGGCTCGAACGCGCCGCGTGCGGAAGCTCCCCAGGCCTCCAGACGAGCCGTCGCCGGGCGCGGGCGCGTGCTGGTGATGGACGATGAACACAGCATCCTCACCCTCATGTCCGCGGCGCTCAAGCGCCTGGGCTTCGAGGTGATCACCACCACCGATGGCGACTCCGCTCTGGACGCCTGTCGCGCCGCCATGGACTCCGACCAGCTCTTCGACCTGGCGGTTCTCGATTTGACCATTCCCGGCGGCATGGGCGGGGTCGAGACCGCGGCGGGCCTGCGCGAGCTGCAGCCCGACCTCCTTCTGGTCGCCTCCTCCGGCTACTCGCAGAACCCGGCGCTGATCAAGCCCCGAGAGCACGGGTTCGACGACGCGCTGGTCAAGCCCTACCGCATTCCCGATTTGGCGGGCCTGATGGATCGCATGCTCGGCCCGTCCGCCTGAGTGAGTCAGCGGCTCGAGATCAGCGGCGCCAGAAGACCCGCAGGCCGACGATCAGCACGGCCACCGAAAGGGCGCCGCATAAAAACCCCCAGAACCAATAGGGCAGCAGGAGCGCCGAGGCGATCTGCCCGACGTCCGAAGGCATCGGCCCCCGGGCGGTCCTGGCGACGGGCGTAAAGAGATAGTCGCCGCGCGAAAAAACCGAAAGGGCGAGCTGCACCGACAGGAAGATCAGAAAGAGCTGGGCCAGCTCATCGGAGGCCGAGCGGGCCATGAGCACCAGAACGGCGGTGAAGAGGGCCACGAAGAGCATGGCGAAGGCGCCGCGCACCACCATCACCAGCGCGACGCCCGAGACCGCCGCGAGAAGGGCCAGGCTGCGCCGCGCGCCGCGCGCCGTGCGCCCGCCCCAGAACCCCAGCGCCGCGGCGAACGCCGGTCCCACCAGGCCGCCCGCCGCCACGAAGGCCAGGCGGAGACGGCTCTGCTCGCCGCTCCACGTGGCCACCCCCGAGCCGTCGGCGAAAATCTCCAGGCGGTGGAAGCTGCCGCCGGCGACGAGCGCCGCCACGCCGTGACCCAACTCGTGCGCCAGGGTCGAGAGAAGGAGCAGCGGATAGGCCAGGCTGCGCAGAAAAGGCACGGCGTAAACCAGCGCCGTCGCCGCTACGCTCACCCCGAGGACCAGGCGCGCCTGGTGATGGGCCGGGCGCAGGCGCCGGGAAGCGGGCCTTGAGGGCAGCTCAGGCTTCATCCCTCGTCAGGGCCCTACCCCGCCCACGAAGGCGGTGGTCAGAAACGGTACGTAGGTGATCAGCAGCACGCCGAGCGCCAGGATCAGCAGCATCGGAATCGCCGCTCGGTAGACCGCGAGCAGCGGCTTCTCAAACCGGTAGGAGGCGAGGAAGAGGTTGAGGCCCACCGGCGGGGTCAAATAGCCCAGCTCGAGATTGGCGATGAAGATGATACCCAGGTGAATCGGGTGGATGCCGAAGGCCTCGCCGAGGGGTACGATCAGCGGCACCACCACCACCGTGGCGGAGAAGATATCCATCAGGCAGCCGACCAGCAGCAGGAAGACGTTGAGCGCCAGAAGAAAGACGATCGGCGAGTCCACGTGCTCCTGAACCCACGAGAGCAGCTCGGCGGGCACCTGGGCGTCCACCAAATAGCTCGTAAGCCCCATGGCGACGCACAGGATGATCAGCACGCCGCCGATCAGCACCACGCATTTGCGCAGCACGCCGGGCAGATCGCGCAGCGGATGAAGATCCCTGTGCACCGCGCACTGCAGCACCAGGGCGTAGGCCGCGGCCAGCGCCGCGGACTCCACGGGGGTCGCCCAGCCGCGCAGGATCGAGGTCACCAGCAGCACCGGCAGGAGCAGCTCCCACTTGGCCGCCCACAGCGCCCGGAAGGCGACGGCGGCGTCAAAGGGCGTACGACCGGCGCCGGTCACCAGCCCCTCCCGCACGCCCCACCCGGCCACCAGGGTGACCAGCAGCAGCCCCGGCAGCAGACCGCCTAGAAAGAGGTCGGTGATCGGGACCTCGGCCACGATACCGTAGAGGATCAGCGGCAGCGCCGGCGGCAGCAGCAGCCCCAAGGAGCCCGACGCGGTGAGCAGGCCGAGGGAGAAGCTCTCGC
>JBCCLG010000227.1:0-7662 GCA_039027015.1 Acidobacteriota bacterium
AAGCTGGACTACTCGATCAAGATGAAGGAATTCTTCGACCACTACCTGAAGGGCGCCCCGGCGCCCGTGTGGCTGCGAGAAGGCGTTCCTTACCGCGGCGACGGCTGACGACCCGCCGCCTCCTCTTCGAGGCGAGCCTCGAGCGCCGGCAGGACGGGAACGTCCGCCGGCGCCCACCGCATGCCGCCGCGCGCCTGCCGCGCGGCGATCCAGCGCACGGCGTCGTGATCGCTGAGCGTCAGCTCGCCCGCCGTCCACCGGCAGCAGTAGACGTCGAGAGCGACGGCCCTCGGCGCGTCGATCAGGCCGCGCCCTAAAAACTCCTCGACCCGCACCTCGAGGCCGAGCTCCTCGCGCAGCTCCCGGCGCAGCGCGCCCCGGGGCGACTCGCCGGCCTCGACCTTGCCCCCCGGAAACTCCCAGGCGCCGGGATGGGCCACGTGCGCCGCCCGGCGCGCCGCCAGGCAAAGGCCCCGGCGGAAAACCGCCGCGCCCACCACCCACAGAAAACCTGCGGGGGGTGAATCTGGGTGGAGGAGATTTTTTTTGCCGGAATCTTGATTCACCTGAAAGACCTCGCCGCCTCGGGGCACTCCCTCGGTGTTCGAACGGCCCCACGGGGCCGCTCGCCGACCGATACACGCCATCTCCCAAGAGGAAGACCCCAATGCCGAGGATCCTACACGCCGCTCCAGCCGTCGCTCTCCTGCTCAGCCTCTCTGCCCCGCTGACCCCGCCCGTCGCCGCCCAGGCCTCAGCCGCCCAAACTCCGGAAAGCCAGCCGGCCGAGGCGACGCTTCAGCTGGGGGCCGAAGCTCTCGCCGACATCGCCGCTCTCGTGGAGGAGAAGCGCGGGCGCAGCCGGACCGAGCAGAAGATCGACTCCAATCTGCTGATCGAGCATAAGCGCCGGCAGGGTGACGCCCGCCTTTCGGGCCTCCGGTCCTTCCGCTCCGCAGCCCAAATCGCGGCCGACGGCTCGGTGCTCGTCGACCTCGAGGGCCGGATCACCGCCGAGCTCGAGGCGCACATCGCGGAGAGCCTCGGAGGACGCGTTGTGAACGCCCATCCGCGGTGGGGGGCCCTGCGCGCTCGCCTGCCCCTCGCGAACCTCCTGCGCCTCGCCCGGCGCGAGGACGTGCGCTCGATTCGGCCCGCCGACCTCATGATCACCCAGATGGTCAACACCTCGGAGGGCGACGTGGCCCACGGCACCGACATGGCGCGGACCGACTTCGGCGTCGACGGCAGCGGCCTCACCGCCTGCGCCATGTCCGACAGCGTCGACGCCCTGGCCGCGGTGCAGGCCACCGGCGATCTGCCGCCGGGGGTCACCGTGCTGCCCGGGCAGAGCGGCAATCCGGGAACCAGCGAGGGCACGGCGCTGCTCGAGATCCTCCACGACCTGGCTCCAGGCGCCGATCTGGCCTTCGCCACCGCCGTGGGCGGCCAGGCCCAGATGGCCCAAAACATCCTCGATCTCGCAGCCTTTGGCTGCGACGCCATCGTCGACGACGTGCTCTACCTTGCGGAGCCGGTTTTTCAGGACGGCATCATCGCCCAGGCCGTCGACCAGGTCTCAGACCAGGGGGTCTTCTACGCCACCTCGGCCGGCAACTCGGGGAACCTGGCGTCGGGCAACTCGGGCGTGCACGAGTCCGACTATCTCGCCACCGCCCTGCCCGCGCCCCTCGGTACCGCTGGCCTGTCGGCCCACGACTTCGGCGGCGGCGCGAACAGCACCGGCGTCACCGCAGACCCGCCGGCGATTGTGACCCTGCAGTGGTCAGATCCCCAGGACGGGGCCGCCAACGATTACGACCTCTTTCTCTTAGACGCCGCCCTCGCCAACGTCCTCAAGGCCTCCACCAACACCCAGAACGGCACCCAGGATCCCCTGGAGTTCCTCGACTCCTCGGTCGACGACGACACCGGCAATCGGCTGGTGGTCGTGAAGTTCGACGGCGAAGACCGCTTCTTCCACCTCAACACCCACCGCGGGCGCCTCGAGAACGGCACGGACGGCCAGATCTTCGGACATCCCGCGGCGCTGGGGGCGCTCACCATCGCCGCGGTCAACGTGGCGACCGCCGGCGGAGGGCTGTTCACCGGCGGCGCCGCCAACCCGGTGCAGGACTTCTCCTCCGACGGCCCGCGCCGCATCTTCTTCGAAACCGACGGCGCGCCGGTCGCTCGCTCGGGCGGCGCCCCGGCCCTGCGCGGCGGGCAGCCCAGCGAGATCCGGCGCAAGCCCGACGTGGCCGCCGCCGACGGCGTTTCGACCGCCACCCCGGGCTTTAATCCCTTCTTCGGGACCTCGGCCTCGGCGCCGCATTCGGCCGCCATCTCCGTGCTGTTCAAGGAATTGTTCCCCGGGATTGTCAGCACCGACAGCTTGAACAACCTCTTTAAGTCCACCGCCCTCGACATCGAAGACCCCGGCTTCGACAACCAGTCGGGCAACGGCATCATGATGACTGAGGAGTCCTTCAACAGCCCGATCTTCGCCGACGGCTTCGAGTCCGGTAATACCTCGTCCTGGCAATAGCCCCCGGCGCAGCCGGGCCGCGGCGGGAGTTCCCGCGGTCCGGCGTTGCGCCGCCCCTCCGGGTTGGCTATGGTCTCCATCTACCCCGCGCGGCGCCGGCCTCTCGCTGGCGCCCTGACTCTGATTGACGGAGCCACTCCATGCCGCCCATTTCGTCTGAGGACTTCCGCGACGCGCTCCGGCACTTTCCCGCCGGCGTCACCATCGTCACCACCCGTCACGGCGAAACCGTGCACGGCATGACCGCTTCGGCCTTCACGTCCGTCTCGCCCAACCCGCCGCTCATCCTGGTGTGCGTCGATCACCGCCACACCATGCACGAGCTGCTCAGCCGCGAAGACGCGTCCTTCGCGGTCAACATCCTCGGCGAAGATCAGGAAGAGCTGTCGAACCGCTTCGCCTTCACGAAAGACGTCGACCGCTTCGCCACGGCCACCTGGGAGAAGGCGGCCACCGGCTCGCCGGTGCTCGCCGACGCCGTCGCCTGGCTCGACTGCCGGGTGCACAACACTCTCGCGGCGGGAACCCACACGATCTACGTCGGCGAGGTGCTGGCCAGCCGCGTGGTGCGCGAGGGCGGCGACCCCCTCCTCTACTGGAATCAGGGCTACCGCCGGCTCGCCGCTCCGGAGCAGAAGGGTTGAGCAGCAACCAGGACATTTGCCGGGTCTTTGACCAGATGGCCGCGGGCCTCGAGATCCTGGGCGCCAACCGCTTTCGGGTCAACGCCTACGCCAAGGCGTCGCGGGTGATCGACGACCTCACCGACGACCTGCGGGCGATCGTCGAGGAAGACCCGCCGAGCGCGGTGAAGCGGCTCACCGAATTCGACGGCATCGGCAAGGGCATGGCCGAGAAGATCGCTCAATTCGTCGAGACCGGCTCCATGGAAGAGCATCGCGAGATGCTCGAGAAGGTGCCGGTGGGTCTGTTCGACATCCTGGAGATTCCCGGTATCGGCCCCAAGGCCGCCCGCGCGATGTGGGATCAGCTCGGCATCGGCAGCCTCGAGGAGCTGGAGAACACCTCCGACGAGGCGCTCGCCAGCCTGCCCCGCATGGGCAAGAAGACGGTCGACAACATCCGCCAGGCCATCGAGTTCAACAAGAGATCAGGCGGCCGCGTGCAGATCGGCCTCGCCCAGCCGATCGCCATCGCCCTGCGCGACGAGATCGCCGCCCTCGAAGGGGTCACCCGGGTGGAATACGCCGGCAGCCTACGCCGCGGCCGCGAGACCATCGGCGACCTCGACTTCTTGGTCTCCTGTCAAGACACCGACCTCGTGCGAGAGGCCTTCACCGGCCACCCGTGGGTCACCCAGGTGCTGGCCAAGGGCGAGACCAAATGCAGCGTGCGCCTTGAGAAGGGCCAGGTCATCATGCAGGCCGACCTGCGCCTCGTGCCGGAAGAGGTTTACGGCGCGGCGCTGATGTATTTCACCGGCTCCAAGGAGCACAACGTGCGCCTGCGCGAGGTGGCCATCCGCCAAGGCAAGCACCTCAACGAATACGGCCTCTTCGAGGGCACCGCCGAGCGCCCCCAGGAGAGCGGCGCCGAGCCCCTCGCCGCGATTCGCGAAGAGGAGATCTACCGCGAGCTGGGCCTGGCCTACATTCCGCCCGAGATGCGCGAGGACCGCGGCGAGCTGGAGCGCGCGGGCCGCGGCGAGCTCGACCTGATCGAGCTTCGGGACGTGCGCGCCGAGCTGCACGCCCACACCACCGCCAGCGACGGCCGGCTGTCGATCGACGAGCTGGCCGAAGAGGCCAGGAGCCGCGGCTTCCACACCCTCGCGGTCACCGATCACTCGAAGAGCTCGGTGATCGCCGGCGGCCTTCAGGACGACGAGCTGCGGCGGCACATCGCAGCCGTGCGCGAGGCGAACGAGCGCATCGAGGGCATCACCGTGCTGGCGGGCTCCGAGGTCGACATCCTGACCGACGGCAGCCTCGACTACGACGACGACCTGCTCGCCGAGCTCGACGTGGTGGTCGCCTCGCCCCACGCCGCCCTGCGCCAGGATCCCGACACCGCCACCGAGCGCCTGCTGCGCGCCATCCGTCACCCGCTGGTGCACATCCTCGGGCACCCCACGGGGCGAATCATCAACAAGCGCGAGGGCCTCTCGCCCGACATGGCGGCGCTCATCGAGGCGGCGGTGGAGTGCGATACGGCCCTCGAGCTCAACGCCAACTGGCACCGACTCGACCTGCGCGACAGCCACCTGCGCTCGGCCCTGGCGGCGGGCTGCAAAATCGCCATCGACACCGACGCCCACGACAGTCCCCACTTCGACTTCTTAAGCTACGGCGTGCTCACCGCCCGCCGGGCCGGCATGGCGGCGGACTCGTGCATCAACACCTGGGACGCCGATCGGCTGCGCGCCTGGCTGCGCTCGAAGCGCCCATAGAGAAGGGCAGGCGGGCCGGCTCGTTAGCGCGGCTTGAAGGTCGAGATCTCCGCCAGCTCTTCGAAAAGCTCGCGCTCGCGCTCCTCGAGGGTCTCGGGTACCATCACCTTGATCTCGGCGTAGAGGTCGCCGTCCGGCCCCTTGGGGTTCGGATAGCCCTTGCCGCGCAGCCGAATGCGCCGCCCGGTGGAGGAGCCCGCCGGCACCTTGACCTTGAGCGTGCCGTCTAAGGTCTTGACCGAGACCTGGCCGCCGAGCGCGGCCTGCCAGGGGGTGACCAGCAGGTCTGCGTAAAGGTCGCGCTGCTTGAGCCGGAAGTGGCCGTGGGGCCGGAGGTCGATCTTGAGAAAGAGATCGCCACGCCGGCCGTCCGGGGCGGCCAGGCCCTTGCCCGTGAGGCGCAGCTTCTGGCCGGAGCGCACGCCCTGGGGCAGGTTGATCGAATAGGAGTTCGAGGCACCGGTTTGGGGATCTCGCACCGTGATCTCCCGGGGACCGCCGAGGGCCGCCTCCTCGAGGGTCAGGGCGAGGGTGACCTTCTGGTCGAGCCGCGCCCGACTCGGGCCGCCGCCGAAGCCGCCGCTGAAGAGCATGTCGAAGAAGTCCGAGAAGCCGCTGGCCGCGCCGCCGCCTCCCTGCCAGCCCGGCGGCACGCCCCCGCGCTGCTTCCACTGATGGCCGAAGCGGTCGTAGGTGCTGCGCTTCTCCGGGTCTTTCAGGACCTCATAGGCCTCGGTGATGCTCTTGAACTTCTCTTCCGCCCCTTCGCTCGAGTTGACGTCGGGGTGGTATTTACGCGCTAGCTTGCGGTAAGCCTTCTGGATGTCGTCGGCGCTGGCCTTCTTATCGATGCCGAGGGTGGCGTAATAGTCCTGATACTCCACGTGTGCTCCTTCAGGAAGGATCCCCAGGCCTTCGCTCGAGCAGAGCGGCGCGGCGAGGGGATCGCATCGCGGGTGGGCGAATTCATCGAGGCCCGAAGTCGGCATCCTCGGCGGCCGAGATCTTAGTGTCTCGCCATCATATTTGTAAACAGCCAGTCGGTCCCGCGCATTCCGCCGCGGGCGGATTCCACCTGAAGAAAGTCCCTCTTCGGCGCCGCACTCAGGGCCTCATGCAGAGGCGCGCCGCGATACCATCCGCGCCGTGCGCCGCCTGCTCCTGCCGTCCCTTGCCCTCGTCTCGGCCCTCGCCCTCGACCTGTGGAACGCCGCCGCCGTCGTCCTGGAGCGCGTCCCGCAGCCCGCGGCCGCGCGCCTGGCGCTTCTGGCCGCCTTTCTCCTCGCCTGGCGGCTGCGCCGCGGGAGAATCGCCTGGGCCTGCGCGGCCGTAGCGGCCCTTGGCGAGCTGACGCCGAGCTTCCCTCCTCCCCTCGCCTCAGGTTCCCCGGCTGCCGGCGGCTCGCCCCTCGACCTGCAGGCTGCGGGCCTGCTCGCCGCCATCCTGGCCCTTCTCAACCTCGGCGCCGCCGCTCTCGAGCGCGAGTGGTGGCTGTGGAGCGCCGCCGGAGCCCTGCGCTTCGCCGTCCTGGCGCTCCAGGGGGCCCTCGTCTGGACGATCGCCCAGCCGGCCGCGCAGCCGGCCCGTGAAGCGCTGCTCGCCGCAGGACCTGAAGCCCTCCACACACCGCCGGCCTGGTGGCCGCCGTCCGCGCTGTGGAGTCTTCCGCTGCTGGCGGCCGCGGTGCTGGCCGCGGCGGCGATCCTCTTTGCCCTGTGGCGCCGCCGCTCGCCCCTCGAGGCGGGCCTTCTCTGCGCTTTAGCCGCCGTCCTCTGCGCCATCGCCCGCCCCGAGAGTGCCCGCCTCTACGCCGCGGCCGCCGGTTTAGCGCTTCTCATCGCCCTGGTAGAGAACGCCTTCACCCTCGCCTTCCAGGACGGCCTCACCGGCCTGCCGGCGCGCCGCGCCCTCGAGGAGCGGCTGCCGCAGCTCGGCCGCACCTACGCCCTGGCCATGCTCGATCTCGACCACTTCAAGAAGCTCAACGACCGCCACGGTCACGAGGTGGGAGATCAGGTCCTGAAGCTGGTCGCCTCCATGCTGCGCCGGGTCCCGGGCGGCGGGCAGGCCTTTCGCTACGGCGGCGAAGAGTTCACCGTCGTCTTCGCCGGTAAAGAGTCCTCGGAAGCTGCCGTGCACCTGGACGCCCTGCGCCAGCGCATCGCCGCAAGGCCGTTCACGGTGCGCTCCCCCGGCCGCGCGAAAAGCCAACCGGCCAGCCGCGGAGCCAAGTCGGGCAGCGTCGAGAAGAACCTCAAGGTCACCGTCTCCATCGGAGTCGCCCAGCGCGGCGGCCGGGCAGAGAGTCCCGAGCAGGTGCTCAAGGCCGCCGACAAGGCCCTCTACCGCGCCAAGAAGGCCGGACGGAATCGGGTTCACTCAGGCCGCTGAGGGATCTACTCCGCCGGGAATCCACAGAGCAAATTTTGCACCCAGGCACCTCTATTTACTGACAGCACGCCTCCGCACCCAGTTCATGAACTCATCCCGACTCAGCCTGCCAGCCGCCAGCTCCAAGACCATGCTTTCCTGTTCGTCAACCGAAGAGTCAAGCTCGAGACCGTTTAGAACTAGGGTCACCTCCAATGCCGCGTGGCCAATCCTCTTGTTGCCGTCTACGAAAGGATGATTTTGAACCAAAGACGAACCCAGCGCAGAGGCTTTATCGACCAGGGCAGGATAGAGGTCTTGACCATCAAAGGTC
>JBCCLG010000228.1:0-7661 GCA_039027015.1 Acidobacteriota bacterium
GCGCCCCGTCGAGCGCGCGCAGCTCCTTCTGGTATTCGAGCACCGCGACGTTCCAGCGGCGCCGCTCCTCGGGCGTCAGCTCGGCGATGCGGGCGCGCGTCGCCAGGCCCTGATTCGCCCGCGCCCGCGCCTGACGGGCGACTCGAAAGGCCAGGGCGTCGAGGCGCGGCGCGAGCAGCAGGGCTTGGTAGTCATGAAGGCCCGCCGGGCGCACGGCCTGCCAGCGAGCGCGGCTGACCTGCACGGGCACGCGGCGCGCCGCGGCGTCGAGACGCGCCTCGCCGGCGGCAAAGGCGGCGAGCGCCTCCTCGATGCGGCCGGCTTCGCTCAAGGCGCGCGCCTCGCCGACATCCGCTCGCCAGGCCGCGCCGGGGGCCGAGAGCCGCCTCGAGAGCTCGGCGAGATCCCGGTAGAGCCGCGCCGCCTCCTGCAGTTGCCCGCGCGACATCACCACCCGGGCCTGCAGCTCGCGCCACCACAGCAGCAGCCGCAGGGGCGGCTGCTCGGTGATCTCGGTAGCGGCCTGCAAATGCCTGCCGGCCTCCTCGACGCTGCCGTTCTGCAGGTGGCCGAGCGCCATATTCAGCTCGACGTTCAGGCGCTCCTCTCTCGAGGAGTCACTCGCGGGGCACTCGTCGAGCGCGGCCGACGCCCGCAGGAGAAGAGGCAGGGGATCCGGCGTCGCCCTGCCGGCCTCGCGCGCCAGAAGGCCCTGCCACGCGGCCGCGTTGAGCAGCTGACCCTTGCGGCAGGCCCTGAGCGACTCGGATTCGCCGAGCAGCGCCTGGAACAGGCTCTCGGCCTTGCCGTGCTGGCCGAGGGCCGTGAGCTGAAGGGCGAGCAGCTGCTCGGCGTTGATCCGCCACTGGAGATCACCAAAGCGGCGCGCGAGATCGGCGGCGCGCCGGAGCCCGCCGAGAGCGCCGCGCACGTCGCCGGTGCGCCGGGCCAGGGAGCCGCGGGTGTAGGCGAGCAGATACTCGGATTCCATATGCCCGGCCGCCGACTCCGGCAGCGACTCAAGAATCCGCCGGGCGCCGTCGACGTCCTCGAGATCGTAAAAGAGCAGGCGAAAGAGCAGCGTGGCATCATCGATCTCGCTCTTGAAATCGCGCCAGCCGCGGTGCTCGGCGATCGCGAGGCGAAAGCTTTCGCTGGCCGCCGAGAGATCGCCTTGGCCGAGATCCCACCGGAGACGCGCGATGGTGCTGCCGATGGAAGACCGGACGGCGGGATCGCGGACGCTCATCAGCTCGCCGCGGAGAGCTTCCGCGGCCGCCGCTTTGGGCTGCGCTCCGCCTTCTTTGAGCAAGTCCTGCGCTATTTTGATCAGGCGGCTCCGCTCATCCCGGGAGGCCTGGGTCAGCAGGCGCAGGCGCAAGCGCCACGGAGGGCGAGGATCGCCCGCGACGCGCACCGCCAGCTGGCGAGGCCTTGGGGGCGGCGCCGGGCTGATCAGGCTGCCGCCCTCCAGCTTCTCGCCCGCCGCCGGCCGCCACGGGGCGCCGTCGGTCTGGATTTCCGCCTGGCCCAGGGCGGGCACCCAGAGCCGGAGAGACGCTTCCGGCGCCAAAACGCAGGTCGGTTCGTCGAGCGGCCCCAGAACGTGAGCGCAGCCGCGGTAGAGGACCTCGAGCGGATCGAGATCGGCCGAGTCGCGCCCCACGGGCCCCGCCCGCTCTGCATCGCCCGCCCGCGCCGCCTCGCTTTCGGGGCGCATCCGCTGAAAGACCAGGACGCCCAGAGCGACCCACCCGGCGATCAGCAGCGGCGCGAGGCGGCTCTCAAAAAGCCTTTTCGAGGATGTCCACCGCCTGAGCCACCCGCCGGTGGCTGGAATCCTGCTGCTGTCTTGCGGGTCGTCGTCGGACATCCTCGGGGGCGGGCGCGCCAGGTTCTTTGCTCAAGAATACCAGCACAAGCCACCGCCCGGGCACCGGCGCACCGTCGACCGGCAGAGTGGCGCTCAGGCGCACGGCGCCTGACGGGGCGATCTCCGGCCCCGGACCGGGCCACGGGAGAGTCTCGCCGCCGCGCTCCAGGTAGGCGTGGGCGTAGATTTGCCCTTCAACGGCGGTTACGGGCCGCAATAACAGCTGCAGCTCGGTGCCGGGACGCCACCGCGGCACCTCGGCGGCTGACTCGCCGGCGGGCTCGGCGTCGCGCTCCTCGAACGCTCCCCCACTCCACTCCACCGAGTAGCTCGGCAGGGCTGTTGCCGGCCCCTTCTCCAGCTGGCCGAAGCCGAGGATGGCCGCGCCGACCACCGTCACCAGGACCGCGGCCAGCAGGCCCAGCTGGCGGGGCCAGCGGCCGCTGCCTGTCGCGGGCCGGCGCAGCGGATGAATCGCCGCCGGCCGCTCGGCGTCCCCGGCGCGCATCTGCTCCAGGCGGCGCACGGTGTCGTCCTGAAAATCTTTCGAGAGCGGGCGAAAGGCCTCGAGGGAAGAGCGCTCGTCCGCCGGCGTCTCGCGCTCGAGGGCCCTCACCTCCTCCTCGCTCAAACGCCCCTCACAAAGCGCTTCCCAGCGCGGATCCATTGACTCGTCCGTCTGGTCCAGACGCTCGATTTCGGCCAGCTCGGCGAGCAGGCTCTCGGCGGACCGCTCCTCGGCGTCGAGCGAGAGTTCTGGCTCGCCCTTTGGATTTCGCGTGCTCATGGATCGCGTAGCTCCGTGCGTCGTAGCTCGGACGCCCGTCGCCGCAGCCGACTTCTCCAGGCATAGACGGCGTCGGCGCCGAGACCGGTGAGGCGCATCACCTCGGCGTGACTGGCCTCGCGGACAAAGAGGAGGTCGAACATCTGGCGGCCGAGCGGGCTGAGTTCGGATTTCAGGTGGGCCAAGAGCCGGCGCAGCTGCTGCCGGGAGCCGGCGCGGCGCTCGGGGTCTACCTCGCGCGACGTGCCCTCCATGTGCTCATCGGGGCACGGCACTTCGGTCCAGGGATTGCGCCGGGCGCTGCGCAGCTTGGAGTAAACGCGCCTCTCGGCCACCAGCGCTACGAAGGAGTCGAGGCTCAGGCCCCGGCGAGGCTGCCAGCCGCGGAGCGCCTTGGCGTCCTCCTGAAAGAGGTGGATGAAGACGTCCTGGGTCAGATCTTCGACCTCCTGAGCAAGGTTGCGCGCGCCGGCCTGGCGCAGGAGGACGTGCGCCACGCGCATCTGGATCACCGGCGTCAGCCGCGCGACCAGCTGACGCAGCCCCTGAGGCTCGTCCAGCAGGCGGGTCAACTGCTCAAGGGTCGGCTCCAGCTCCGACGTCACGCCGGCTTCGCCCAAGGGCTCGGGCTCGGCCTCACGCTCTCCGGCTTCCATTCACAGCACTCCGGTATCCGCAGATCTTGCCTGCAGTTTACCGCAGTCATGAGGACGGGAGCGCACCTTCCAGGCGAAGGAAACCTCGCCGGCCGGGGCCGGCGAGGTCCGCACGCTAACGGTCGAGCGGCAAGGTATCTAGGTAGAACCAAAGCTCGTCGAAGTTCACGCCGTCAAGAGCGTCCCACTCGACGCGCTCGACCTCGCGGGCGACCGCCTCGGCGAGCTCGCCGCCGCCGTAGTCGAGGTCGGTTTCGACCAGCAGGTTTGCGTACTCGGCAACCTGGCCAACCATCTTGGCGGAGACCTTCGCCTCGGCGCCGCGGCCGTCGAGCTGGGCCTCGAGGCCCGGCGTGAAGGCGTGCAGCACCCTCTCGGTGGCGTCACGCAGCTCGGCGCTGCGCACCATGAGATACGCCATGCGCAGACGGTGCTCCTGGAAGAGGCTGGCGAAATAGCGGCCGTTGGAGCTCCGCTCAAGACGCTCGTCGCGCACCCTGTAGAGCACCTGGGCCGTATCCACCGCCGAGCCCACGCCTTCTGAACCGCTCTCGAGGGCGCGGAAAACCGGGCAGGGCCATTTGCACTTGCCAAGACTCTGGGCGGCGTAGAGGAGGAAAACCTCCTCGGGCTCAAGAGCGCGGTTGAAGAGCTCGACTTCGTCGATCTCGCCCTCGAAGAACCCGCCCATCTGACCGGTGGACGGACTCCGGAAGGCGCCGATGAAGAGGGGCGCCGTGTTGGCGGTGACCATGGCCGGGTAGCTGACGGTTTCCTTGACGATCCGGCCGTCGACGTAGAGGCGCAGGGTCTGGCTCGCGTGATCGACGGTGGCCGTCACGTGGTGCCAGGTGTCTGGCTGGATCACGTCCGTCGCGGGCACGAGCAAAGAAAAGGGCGAGGTGGCGTCGGTGAACATGCCGAACCAGAGCTCGTCGTTCTGGACGAAGAAGCTCCAGCCGAGGCTGTGGCTCGGCCAGGAGCTCGCGACGCGCTTCGAGGCGATCGTGCCGCCTTCGCCGCTCGTGCGGATCCAGGCGTCGATCGAGAAGGCGTCGGTGGCGCCGGGGCCGTCGATGTTGTAGCTGTTGGTGTGCGCGACCTCGACATAGTCATCGACGCCGTCGAAAAGCAGCGCGCTGGCGACCTTGCCGGTGGTCGGCGTCGGTCCGTTGACCTTGGTGCCGAAGTGCAGGCCCCGGATGTCGAGCGCCACCACGCCGCCGCTCTCGTCGAAGGGATACCAGCCGGTCATATTCGGCGGCGGCGGCGTGCAGCTCGTGGTTCGGTATTGGCACTGGTCAGGGACGTCGACGGTCGTCAGATTGTTGCCCTCGTCGCTCTCGGCGATGCTGCCGCTCGGGTCGACCTCCACGTTGAGCTGCGGGCCGTAAACGTCGATCGAGTTCCACACCTGCATTTGACTCTGGCCGGCCGGCAAGCCGTTGATGCCGGCGCTCCAGCCGGTGTGAGGCCCGGGCCCCCAGGCAGGCACCGACAGCGGCCAGCTCTTGAAGGAGAAGTAGCCGTTAGCGTCCGCGGCGCCGATATTCTTGATCTCAAAGCCGATGTTGCAGCTGCTCGAGAAGAAGACGTTGTTGACCACCAGATCGGGCTTCTTCTGGCTTTTGCAGGCGGCGAGACCGCTAAAGCCCCTGTTGACGCCCAGGCTGCCGACCAGGGTTCGGTTGCCCTGCAGGTCGACCCGATAGAGCGAGTTGGTCCCGGGCGCCGAGGTGCCCGGAAATTTGCTGTCGATCATCAGAAATTCGCCGGCGTCCGAGTCGTAGTCCAGGCCGCCGAGCGGGCCGGCAAAATAGGAGAGGCTTTGGGAGGAGGAGATGATGCCGGAACCGGGATTCACGGTCTGCCAGAAATTGGTCGCCTGGCCCGCGGTAAACGTGTTGTCGAGCGCGTAGAGGGTCCCGCTGTCGTCAAAGGCCAGATTCGAGTAATCGGAGCTAAAGCCGCCAATGCTGGGCAGGGACGTGGCCGCGCCGGTGGAGGTGTTGACGGTGAAGAATTTCTGCTGGTGGCCGACGCCGTAGAGGGTGCCGTTCGGGTCGAACGCCAGGTCGCCCTCCAGGAGGCTGCCGCTCAGCCCCAGCTGGCCGATCTGAGTGGCGCTGCCGGTCGCCGGATCGATGCGGTAAAGCGCCGAGGGCTGCTGGAAGGAGTTGAGGGTAACCGAGTAGAGATAGCCATCCTGACCGAAGGCGAGACCGATGGCGCCGGGCATGCCGGTGCTGCGCGGGTTGCTCGCCTGTCCGGTCTGCGGATCGACGTCGTAGAGCGTCGTGATGTGGCTCGAGTTGCCGCCGAAGTCGATGGCGTAGAGGCAATCGACTTCCGCCGCGGCGGGCGATGCGGCGATTAGCGCGAAAGCGCTGCACCAGCACAGGAAGCGGAGAAGCGGACGTTGACTTGCAGAAAGCATCGAAGAAACTCCTTTGATTTCACGGGCCTTGGGGCGCGTGGATGTGATGTCTTGCGGAGTGCTTCGCCGAGCCCTCGAGATTTCTGACAAGCTTTCTTGAGGCCGAGAGGTCCTGGGCTTGGAGCCACGACCGCAGGGCCGGCACGCCAGAGCGACGGCCGGCCCGCGGACTGACGGGCCGGCTTGATCTTCGCAGTGCCTCTGCGCCTTTGGAGGCGCCGTTCCATCACGGCCACGCCGAAAGCGCCTCAGTCCAGCAAAAACTCCAGCAGACTTTGAAGCGTGGCGGGTTCGAGGATCAGCTCGAAATGGCCGCCGGGAACCGAAGCCTTGGGCAGAGCCATGGCCTCCCTCTCCTGGGGCGACAGGGCGTTCTGGCTGTCGACGGTTGCGTGGCCGTCTCCGGGTCTCGAGACCGCGTCCTCCTCAAGCAGGAGTTCCTCGAGTCTGGAATCGCCGGTGAAAAGAAGGCGGTCCTCGCCGGCCCCGACCACGGCCCGATGGGGCGTTGGAGCCATGGTGTTCTGCACGGAGTAATAGCGCGTCTCGGGGAAGTCGGGCACGTCCTGCAGAAGCAGGGCGTGGAGGCGACGCGCGCGATCGAGGGCGGCTCTTAGGTACGCCAGTCTCGCCGGCTCATCGCCGAAAAGGTCGGGCCGGCGCGCCATGCGGCGGCGGGGTTCTTCGCGGAAGACCGACCAGCCCTGCTCGAGCCAGCTTTCGGGCTCGAAGAGGTCGAGGGCCAGGCTCTCGCCTCGCGGGTCGATAAAGGGCGCCTCGTGGTGGGCGACCAAGTCCTGAAAGAGCGAAGGAAAACTAAAAAGAACTTCAGGCTTGAGCGAACGACCGATGAGCGGCAGGTAGCGCCGCCCGCGATGGATCTCCCGGAGCACCCGCAGGCTGCCGCCGTTCGAAGAGCCCACCAGGATGAGCTTTCGAATGCGAAAGCCGAGCGCGGCGCCGCGGCCGGACTCCGCCTCGCTGAGGCTGACGCCGCCGTACTTCAGCAGGTAGCGGCAGATGTGGGCGCCGTTCGACTGACAGATCAGGTCGACCGCAAGGTTCCCGCCGCGCTCGGCCGCCAGGGCCTCCAGGCGCTCTCGGAGCAGCTGCGCCGCGTACACGTTGTCGCCGCGCCAGTCGTAGCCGAAGGCGTAGAAGTCGTTCTCGGCGTTCGGGGAACTGAGGTCGCCTCGAGCGTAGCCGTGGGCCTCGAGGAGGTCGAAAATCGGGCCGTAGACCTCTTTGCGAATCGGTCCGAGCCGAACCGCCTCGAGCACGCTGCCGGCCTCCACATCGCTGGCGGGGCCGTTGAGGGGATCAGAAAGCGGACGCGCCAGCGTGTAGCCCCCGTCGTGGGGAGAAATGAGATTCCAGCCCCTGCCCCACTCCACCTCTCCGGCATCCCGCCGCCTCAGCTCGGTGCCCGTGATGCCGGGGACGAGAACCACCGGAACCTTCGGACTGAGGTCGGCGAGCGGCGCCGAAGAGGGCCCTGGAGGCCGCGTGGAGGCGCAGCCCGCGAGGAGGAGAAGCGCTAAAGCTGCGGCGATTCGGGTCGACCGGATCCAGGCCGCCGAGCCGCTGGAGCCGATCTTCCTCCAGGCGCCGCCCGGGCGCCCGGGCGCTTCGCCTCCAAGGGGTTCCTGCAGCGCTTTTCCCATGGCGCCGCAACTCTACGCCAAGTCTCGAGGGAAGAAGACCGATCTCTGTCCCGGGTGCGGCAGCTTGAGATGGACCCCGCAAAGTAAAACGCCCGCTCAGGCGCTAGCCCGCATTTCTCACGAGGGATCGTCGTGAGAAGCCGTAGATGCCTGGTAGTGCGAGGCTTACGCGTTTCTCGCGGCGCAGGCGTACTTGCGGTACGTCGAGCTGCGAGGGACGCGTAAAACGAAGCAATCTCAGGTA
>JBCCLG010000229.1:0-7656 GCA_039027015.1 Acidobacteriota bacterium
CCCGGGCTTCTCGGTCGCTCAGGGGGGCGCTGCGGTTTCCCCGGATTTTGAAAGAGGCTTGACCCTTGGATCGGTCAGCTTGCTCCCCCGGGCTTCTCGGTCGCTCCGGGGGCGCCGCGGTTTCCCCGGATTTTGGGGAACGTTGAGCCTTTTGATCGGTCAGCTTTGTGGAGGGTTCGCTTTGCGGAAGCTGAGTCTGACTGGTAGAGGGGACGCCCTGTGGAGGGCCAACTCTTTGATGGGGTTGGTTTCCGGCGGCGTATGGGATTCGGGCTGGCAGCCCTGGTGAAAGTCAGCGAGAGATCTCTCGTTAGGTTGAGGCGGAAAATCGCGGGAATATTGGTGCAACGAGAGGCTGGCGAAAGAGGGCTGGACTCTTGCCGCGGGCTGGGCTTCTAGGGGCGGACTGCTAGGCACTCCCTTTCAGCGCCCCCCAGGGCTTCTGCGACTTCGCTGGGCAGCGGCCGGTCGGTCGTGAGGACTTTTTGTAGCCTGCTGCGCCTTCGGGCGGCGCGGTCGAAGTGGCCGGCCAGGCTCTCGATCTCCTCCGCGGTCGCCACGAGGTGGGTCGGCCTCGACCACCAGGCCACGCTGGCGAAGGCGTCTTTCTCGGGCTCGAGCACCCAGGCCGCGTCGCGCTCGAGGGACCACCGGAGGAGGCCGGCCAGCAGGCTCGGGTCTCCCGAGGGGCTGGCCAGGAGGATCGGCCTTCTGGGCGCTTGCGGCCTCCAGAAGCCGGCTTTTCGGACGGTCTCGCCGCCGAATCTCTCGAGGCTGGGCCGCGCGCCGGCGCAGCGGAGGGTACCGGCGAGGTCGGCGGCTGGCTCGAGCGAGGTCAGCTTCTGCCTATCGAGGGGCTCTCGGCAGGCCGGCAGATCGACGCTGGGGCCGCTTTCGCCCCTCGGGGAGAACGGCAGCGCCAGGCGCCTCGATGCGGCGGGCTCCTCGTCCGCGCTCCACTCGACCCTCGCCCCGGCGGCCAGGCCGGCGAGGGCGCCCGCCACGGCGTCGGGGTGCCAGTGGGCGGGTACGCTCAGGCTTCTGCTGCCCGTCTCCGGCGAGTCCGCCTCGAGGATTCTCGCGCCGCGGGCGACCTGATCCGCCGCCCGCGCCCAGGAGCGCCAGCGCCAGTCAAAGCCCTGGCGAAAGATGAGCCAGGGCTCCCGGCCGGCGGACGCGGCGCGCTCGGCCAGAAGAGCCGGCAGGCGCTCGGCGTCCGGAACGTCTCCGCCGAGGGACCCGCCGTGCCGGATCAGCCGGCCGATGCCTGCATCACCTTCGACATCTTCTCCTCGATCACCGTCTTCATCATGCTGGCCGGCGGCTTGAGCGTGGCGCGCCCCACCAGCTCGCCGCCCTCGAGCACGATCGACCCCTCGGCGCCCGGGCCCGAGAGATGCAGCACGTCGCCCTCCCAGCGCGACTTCATCATGCCGCCCGGGAAGGTGGCCTTGAGGGCGGCGTCGAGAGCCGGGCGGATTTCGTCCATGCTCTGCCGGCCGGTCGGGAACTTGAGATTCAATTCGCTCATGGGTCAAAAATATCACGGGCGGGCCGGCTCATCACCGCCCGGCGGCGACTAAAGCGGGCCCGAGGGCGCCGCTTTCGAGGGCTCTGCTACTGTGAGGAGGGAGCGGCCGCGCCGCGCAGGGCCCCGCCTGAGGATGGAGTCGTCATGAAAAAAACCGATCGATCGACCCGCAGAAGAGAGCGCAGCCAGCCCGCTCGCCTCGCCCCGTGGACCGCCCTTGCAGCGCTCCTGACGCTGGCTGCGGCGAGCGCAGCCCAGGCTCCCCAAAAAGCTCCCGCCGCGCCTGCGCAGCCGCGGGTGGAGGTGGCGAGCGCCAAGCTCTTCGAGAAGAGCGCGCGCGCCGCCATGGCCGCCCTCGACTTCTACGGCGTTCCCGAGACCGACGACTCCTTCGACGCCCAGGCCCAGGAGCAGCGGATTCTCAACATCGGCTATCAGCTCGCGGCCCACGCCCGCTTCGAGCGGTATCCGTTTTCGTTTTATCTCATCGACATGCCGGTGCCCAACGCCTTCGCGCTGCCGGGCGGCCATATTTTCGTGACTCGCGGCATGCTGGAGCTGGGCCTCGACGACGACATGCTCGCCTGCCTGCTGGCCCACGAGATCGCCCACGTGGTTTTCGAGCACGGCACCCGCATGCAGCGCCGGTCCACGCTGCTCAACATCCTCAGCCAGGCGGCGCTAATCGGCGTGCTGGTGGGCGCCGACGATGGCCCCGAGAACACCCGCGACCCCTACGGCGTCGAGGGCTCGCGCAGCCGCAGGGGCAGCCTGGTGCAGGGCACGGCCGCGGCGGGCATCGTCTTCAGTCAGCTGCTGCTGCGCAAATACAGCCGCGGCTTCGAGGACGAGGCCGACGCCGAGGGACAGAGGCTGGCGGCCGCCGCCGGCTTCGACCCCGACGGCGCGCGCGCCCTCTGGCAGCTGATGACCGAGCGTCTGCCGACCTCCAACGAATACGGCTATTGGCGCACCCACCCGTTTTCCGATCAGCGCCTGCGCGCCGCGGAAATCAGGGCTCGGGACCTCAAGATCCAGGAGCCCGGCCCGGTCTTCGTCTATCGCCGGGCGACCCAGGAGGCGCTGCTGCGCTTCGCCGCGGGGCTCGACGAAGACGACGCCCTGAACGACGGCGAGCGGGAGCCCCCAAACCCTAAAGGCTCGGCGGACGCCGGGGAGATCACAGCCCTCGAGCCCTGGCGGGAGGGACTCCGGCCCTTCCTGCAGCACACCGCCCTTCACGCCTGGCCCTCCGGCGACGAGGCCGACACCGTGCGCCTGGCCTTCCTCCATAGGCTCAAGGAGCGCGTCGAGGCGCAGCCCGAGCTCTCCCGCGACTACGGCCGGCTGATCGCCCGCTACGACCAGCAGATCGCCCTGGTGCGCGAGGTCAGCCCGCGCTCCTCGCTGCTCGCAGAGCTGGTCCGAGAGCGCGGCGTCCTCGAATCGACCCTCGAGGGCCTCTATCCCAAGGCGGTCGCGGTCTGGCGCTCGGAGGTTTACCAAACGCCTTTTCTTGAGACCTTTCTCTCCAACTATCCGCGGTCCGCTTTGGTGCCGGGCATAGCCCTCGCCCTCGGCAACGCCTACAGCCGCTCGCGGCGCGAGGCCGCCGCGGTCGAGCAGTATCTGCTGGCCATGAAAGCCGACCCCGCCGCCGAGCCCGGCCAGCTGGCCCTCCAGGGGCTGCGCAATCTGGCGCCGCACCTCGACGAGCTGGCGGCCCTGCAGATGCTCTCGGAGGACATCGGCGACGGCGATCTCGAGCGCCTGGCCCAAGAGAGGCTGCGCGACCAGGTGGGCTCGTTCGAAACCCTGCGCAACGGCTCCACCTACCTGACCCGCTACCCGCAGAGCGGATATCGCGAGCAGGTGCACGAGCGACTCGAGAAGCTGGCGCAGAACCTCTACGGCGAGATCGTTCTCTACCAGAACCTGGGGGACCACGTGAAAGCCCTGGAGAGGATCCAGCAGGTTCTCGAGCACGCCCCCATGACCCCCGCAGCCGAGGCGCTGCGCGAAAAGGCGATTCTCGACGGCTGAGAGCCCCGAAGCTCCTCTCCCTCAGGCCCGCATTTCCTCGACATGGGGCGGTGAAATATTTCTCGACTCTTGGGCATAGTCCTATAGATGTCCGAGAGCCCCATCCTGCACCTCACCCAGCCGAACTCCGACGGGCCCGCGCTGCCGGCCTATTTGGGCGCCTACCGCATCGAGGGGCGAATCGCCCGCGGCGGGATGGGCGAGGTGCTGCTGGGTCGCGACGAGGGTCTCGACCGACCGGTGGCCATCAAGCGCCTGCGCCCCGACGGACGCTGGGCGCCGCACCGCCGGGAGCGCTTTCGCCGCGAGGCGCGCACGGCGGCGCTGCTCGACCATCCGGCCATCGTGAGGGTTTACGACTTCCTCGACCTCGAGGACGATCTATGCCTGGTGATGGAGTTCGTCGAGGGCCCGACCCTGCGCCGGGCCCTCAGGCAGGGGCCCCTGCCCCTTCGGCTCGCCCTGGAGATCGCCATCTCCCTGAGCGACGCCCTGTCCACCGCCCACCACCAGGGCATCGTGCACCGCGACCTCAAGACCGAGAACGTGATGCTGACGGAGGATTCGAGGGTCAAGATCATGGATTTCGGCATCGCCAAGAGGCTGCTTGAGGGCGAGGCGCCGCGCAGCCGCACGCAGGCGCTGCTGGGAACCTGCAGGGCTATGGCCCCCGAGCAGGCGCTGGGCGACGCGGTGGACCCCAGGAGCGACCTTTTCTCCCTGGGCGTGCTGCTCTACGAGATGCTGACCACGGTCTCGCCGTTCGAAGACAAGAACGACCTTCTCACCCTGCGCCGGCTGATCGACGAGCCCCACAGGCCAGCGCGGGCGCTCCGCCCCGAGATTCCCAGACGGCTCTCGGGCCTGATCGATCGGCTGCTGGCCAAAAAGCCCGTGCACCGGCCGCGCCAGGCCGCCGACGTGGTGCTCGAGCTGATCTCTATCGCCTTCGAGCTCGAGGAGCAGCAGACGACGCTCTCTCCCCTCGAGGGCTTCCGGCAGAAGCTGCTTTCGGCCCTCGGCCGCTGAGTTCCTCGCCCTCGGCCGCTGAGTTCCTCGCCCTCGGCGGGCGAGGGCCCTCTCTACGCCCGTAAAGAAAAAGCCCCCGATCCCGGGGGCTTTCTCGCTGCGCTCGGGCCGCCTCAGCGCCGATCAGCTATCGCCTCTGCCGAGGCCCGACGAGGTCTGGCCGCCGCCGGTCGACACGCTGATGTCGGTGGGCGGGGAGCTGCCGCGGGCGCCGCCGCCGCCGATGCTGATGTCGGTCGGCAACGAATCGCTCGGGTCGTCCTGCACCAGCCCGTCGGAGCAGCCGAGCTCGTACTGCTCGTCGAGGTCGTCGCGCAGCGCGTCGGCGAGGGCGCGGTCGCCGCCCTGGGGGTTGGTTCCCGGCGGGAAGTCGCCGAGCAGCAGATGGGCGTCGGCGATCTGCTGGGCCAGCTCGGCCTCGCCTTCGGCTCCGTTCTCGAGGTTCAGCGAGACCGTCACCAGCGACCGGGCGAGGCGGGTCGCGGCGTCCGATCCGCCGTATTCGAGGAAGTAGCGGAGGTCGTTGTAGGAGTAGACGAAGCCGCCCAGCTCGAGGGCGTCCACCGGCCAGGCGTCGGTGTTGTTCATCCAGAAGGACGAGTCGCGGGGGCAGAAGGCGGCGTCATCGCCGTCGTCGCCGCCGCCGTCGCCGCCGCCGTCGCCGCCGTCGCCGCCATCGCTCGGGCAGTCAAGGCCGAGGTTGACGTTGAAGTCGCCGGAGCCGCTGGCGCGCAGGGTCTCGCCGGTGCTCGGCTGCTCCACCACGCGGTAGCTGAACCAGGCCGAAGCGCCGAAATCGACGTTCTTGTTGCTGGCGCCGATGCCGATCTGCCAGGCAGGCCCGGTCGGCGTCGCCTCGATGACCGCGTCGGCCCACAGGCCTTCACCGGTGAAGGTGACAGCGAAGTCCGAGTAGTAGTACCAGGTGGCCGGATCCGCCGGCCCCGCGGGCGCGTAGGCCGAACCCGGGAGCTGCTTTTTGGGGCTGCCCGGCGGCGCCACGTCGGTGCGGCCGGTGAGCAGAACCTCGAAGTTCAGGATCTTCTCCTCGTCGTCCTTGTGGTGCACGCGGCCGACGAAGCGGGCCGTGCCGTCGGCGAACTCGCGGAAGTCGCCGCCCTCACCCGGGAAGAAGAGCAGATCCTTGGCGATGCCCGGAATGGCCACGGCGTGGTTGCCGGAGCTGCTGTATTGATCGCCCAGGGCCTCGGAGACGCAGAAGCGGCTGGCGAGGTCCGGAGGGCAGACCAGGTCCATGTTGAAGTCGCCCCGGCCGGATGTGGCGAGGGAGCCACCGGAGGTCGGCTGCGAGATCACGTGCCAGCGGAACCACGCGGAGAGACCCGGGTTGGCGTTCTTGTTGCCGGCGCCGACGCCGACCTGCAGGGCCGAGCCCTCGGGCGACAGCTCGATCTCGGCACCGAGCCAATCCCCCAGGCCGACGAGGGTCGCCCGGTAGTTGGTGTAGTAGTTCCAGGTGCTGGGATCGATCGGCCCCGTCGGGAAGTAGGCGTCGCCGAGCAGCTCGAGCCTGGGGCTACCCGCCGGCGGATCGTCGGTCTTGCCGAAGAGCCGCAGCTCGAGATCGAAGCCCTTGCTCGCGTCGCCGTCGACCTGCAGGCGGCCGGTGAGGGTCGCCGTGCCGTTGTCGAACTCGACCAGGGTGCCGTTGGTGGCGAAGACCAGGTCGGTGGCGATGCCCGGCATCCACACGGCGTGGAGGTCCGAGGCGCCGTGGTATTGGTCGGACTCGGAGGCGCTCACGCACTCCTCTGCGATCTCGACCGGGCAGATCAGGCTGAGGTTGAAGTCGCCCCCGCCCGAGGCCTTGAGCGGATCGCCGCTGGTCGGCTGCTGCTGGACGACCCAGTGCAGCCAGGCGGAGGCGCCGAAGTCGAGGTTCTTATTGTTGGCGCCCACGCCCATCTGCCAGGCCTCACCGCGCGGGGTGACGTCGAGGATCGCGCCCTCCCAATCGCCGAGACCGGTGAAGGTCGAGGAGAACTGGGTGTAGTAATACCAGGTGCCCGGATCCACCGGTCCCTGGGGCATGTAGGCGCTGTTCGCCAGCTCGCGCTTGGGGCTGCCCGCCGGCGGATCGTCGGTGCGGCCGGCGAGCCGGACCTCGACGTCGAAGCCCTTCGAGAAGTCGCCGGCGCGGAAGACCTGGCCGGTGAGAAGGGCCGTGCCGTCGCTGTACTCGACAAACGTGCCGGCGTCGACGAAGACCAGGTCGGTGGCCAGACCTGGCAGCCACACGCCGTGGCCGCCGGACGAGCTGTACTGGCTCGAAGGCGCCAGCTGGACGCAGAACTCGTCGATCTCGACCTGCACCTCTTCGGCGCACAGGCCGAAGTTGTCGAAGACGCCCGTCAGGGTGTCCTCGTCGGTGTAGGAGGTGGCCGTCAGGCCGACCACCAGGGCGTCGCCCATGCTGATATCGATCACCGACTGGGCGCCGCCGGCCGCCCGGTTCCAGGTCGCGCCGCCGTCCTGGGAAAACTCGGCGGTGTAGGTGTCGCCGTCCTTCTCGATGGCGATGCGCACCGGCAGGCCGGGCTCCACAAAGCTCGAGGCCCAGGTCAGGCCGCCGCTGCCGCCCACCGCGTCGCGGTAGCGGAACTGCAGCGATCCGCGGCTGTCGGGCCAGCTCGGCTGGTATTGAATGGTCACCCGCTGGGCGGCGGAGCCGAGGCCGTTCGCCACCGCCAGGCCGGCCTTCTCGTAGATGCTCTCGCCGACGACGCTCGAGCCCACGACGTCGACCTCGACGCGGAAAGCGACGTTGTTGACTTCCTGGTAGACGAAGAAGCCGTTGTCCTGGGTGAAGTAGGAGGTGCCGTTGCCGGTTACCTGCAGCTCGCCCGCCGCGACGCTCGCGTCGCCGGCGGTGGCGTCGCCGAGCAGCGCCGTCTTCCAGCTGCCGCCGAGCTGAGCGCCCTCGAAGTCGTCCTCGATGCAGCCCACCACCGGCGGCGGCGGGGTGACCGGCCCCGGCTCGTATCCGTAGTCGATCTCGAGCTTGACCTGGAATTGGGTGACGATCACCAGGG
>JBCCLG010000230.1:0-7644 GCA_039027015.1 Acidobacteriota bacterium
CCGCACCCCCAGCTCCTGGCGCCGGTGGGTCACCGCGTAGCTAACCACGCCGAACACGCCGATGGCGGCCAGCGTCAGGGCGAGCGCCGCGAAGAGGCTCAGCAGACTGGCGTTGAAGCGCGGCTCCGCGGTGGAGCTGGCGATCAAGGCCTGGCCCGAGCGCTCGCGCTCGAGCAGCAGCAGGGGATCCGCTTTCTTGAGCGCCTCGCGCAGAGGCTGGGCCAGGGTGCTGGGCTCGAGGCCGGTGCGCAGCATCAGGCCGGCGCTCGGCGGCGTGCCTTGGAGAGCCGAGCGGTAGAGCACGGGCTCGACCTCGGCCGCGAGGCTTTGGTGCACGTTGCCCGCCACGCCGACCACCGTGAACCACTCGACGCCCTCTTCCGCGGGGTGATTGAAACTGATCCTTTGGCCGATCGGGTCCTGGTTTGGCCACAGGATATTGGCGGCGTTCTGGTTGGTGACGAGCACCAGCTCGCTGCCCTGGCGATCGCCACCGTCGATGCCGCGGCCCCGGATGATCGGAATCTTCGCGGTCTCGAAGAAGCTGTCGCCGATGAATTGAATGACCGCGCCGCGTTCCTTGTTGGGCGGCGGCGGCGGCTCGGTCTCCAGGAAGAAGGCGTTGTACCAGTTGCCGCCGGCGATCGGCATGGGAAAGACGGTGGTGGCGCTGTCAACCCCCGGAATGGCCGAGATCTGCTCCTGGAGCTGCGAGAAGAAGGCGGAGATTTCCTCGTCCTGGCTGTAGCGCGTCGTCGGCAGGTCGAGGTGGGCGGTCCACAGGCCTTCGCTCTTAAAGCCCGGGTCGACCGACACGAGGTTGGCGAAGCTGCGCAGCAGCAGTCCGGCGCAGCTTAAGACCACCACCGCCAGTGCGACCTCCAGCATCACCAGGCCGTTGCGCAGGCGGCTGCCCTTCCGGGCGCCGGCGTTGCCGCGCCCTCCCTCCTTGAGGGAGGCGGAGAGCGCGGGCTTAGAGGCCTGAAGCGCCGGCAAAAAGCCGAAGGCGAAGGTCGAGAAAACCGTGGCGCCGAGGGCGAAGAGGAGCACCGTCGCGTCGATCGCGATGTCCTCGGAGCGCGGCAGGCTGGTGAGCTCGGATCGCGCGAGGGAGGAGGTTGCGGAGTAGGCGATCAGCAGGCCCAGCCCGGCGGCCACCGAGGCCAGAACCGCGCTCTCGGTGAGCATCTGGCGGATCAGCTGGCCGCGCCCGGCGCCCAGGGAGCTGCGCAGGGCCACCTCGCGCTCGCGCGCCGCGAGCCGCGCCAGGGTGAGATTGGCGACGTTGGCGCAGGCGATCAGCAGCACCAGGCCGACGGTGACCAGCAGCACCCACAGGGCCAGCTCCACGCCCTCCACGACCCGCTCGTGGAGCGGCGAGATCAGCGAGCTCCAGCCGGTGTTGGAGTCGGGGTAGGTCGCCTCGAGATTGGCCGCCACCGTCTCGAGGTCGCTCTCGGCCTGCTCGAAGCTGACGCCGTCCGCGAGGCGGCCGAGCCCGAGCAGCCAGTGGCCGCCGCGGGAGGTGTCCTCGTAGTCGAGCCGCAGCGGCATGATCGCTTCCAGGGACTCGGGAGTCTCGTCCGGCAGAATGCCGATCAGGGTCGTGGTCACCCCGTCGATGATCAGGTCCTGGCCGATCAGCTCTCGGGAGCCGCCGAGGCTCTGCCACACGGCTTGGTTGATCAAGATCACCGGCGGAGCGCCCGGGAGATCGTCCTCGGGGGTCAAGTCACGCCCCAGGCTCGGCCGCACCCCGAAGACCTGCAGATAGTCTGAGGTCACCCCGCGACCTTCGAGGCGCCTGGCGGATCCGCCGTCGCTCGAGCTGAGGATAAAGCTCGAGCCGGTTTGCGCCGCCATGGCCTCGAAAGAGGAGCTCATGACGCGATAGTCGCGGAAGTTGAGCGGCGAGAGGGAGAACTGCGGAAACCCGGCTTCCGGATTCTTCTCCTGGATCAAGACGATGCGCTCGGGCTCCGGATACGGCAGGGGATTGAGCAAAACGCTTTGAATGAGCGTATAAATCCCGGTGGTGGCGCCGATCCCGAGGCTCAAAGTGAGCACCGCGACCAGCGAGTAGGCGGGGCTCTTGCTCAGGCTGCGCAAGGCGTGACGAAGATCGGAGAGAAAACCGCTCATGCTCGCTCCTTCCAAAAGGCGGGTCTGGAAGCGACTACGCCTCGATTCACCCGAAAGTTGCGGGCGTTGAGAAAAATAGATCTGGGATGAACGCCCGCGCTCGTGGGTCGAGCGCGGACCTTCACCCTAGCAGCGCGAGCGCGGCTCGACGAGCCGGCCGATCGCCAGAGCCGAAACTCTCCAGCCCGGACTCTTAGAAGTCCACGGCAACGGCCAGCCGGAACGAGCGGCCGATCTCGAGGATTCGCTGGCCGGTGAACGGGTTGGGGGCGTTCAGATGATCGGCGTATTCCTCGTCGAGGAGGTTGAGGCCGTCCACTTCGAGGGTCACACGGCCGAGATCGATTTCGGCTCCCAGATCCACCACCGTCGATCCGTCCGTGGGCTGCTCGAAGCGGCTCGTGGCCACCCGGTCCTGATCGTCCTGGAAGCGCACCGCGAAATCGAGCCACAGCAGGTCGCGAATCGCCTCGCCGCGGGCGGCCAGGCGCAGGGTCAGCGGGCTGATGCCGAGCACCGGTTCGTCGAGCTCCTCGTCGGTGGCGCGCACGAACTCCAGGTCCAAACGCCAGGAGAAGCGGTCGGTGGTCCGGTGGTCGAAGCTGACCTCGGCGCCGTAGTAAGTGGCGCGGTCGCCGTTGATATACCGAAAAACGGTGGTCGGGCTGAGCGGCAGACGCCGGCTGAGGGTCGAGTCCGGGGCTATGGTGATGAAATCGTCGACGGTGCGATAAAAGCCCTCGGCGCTGAAGAAGAATCGGCTTCCGCCGCGGTAGCGGACGCCCGCGTCGATCTCGAAAGACGCCTCGGGATCGAGCTCCGGATTGCCCATGAACTCGGCAGCGATCTGAAAGCGGGTTGCCGGAAAGCGATCGGAGTAGCGCTCGAGGGCGGTGGCGGTGCGCACCGCGCGCCCGACGCCGACCTCGAGGGCCCAGGCGCTCGAAAGATCGACGGACGCCGACACCGCGGCGCTCACGTTCGTCTCGCTTTGGTCGAGATCGCTCGACGCGGCGTTGGCCAGAAAGAAGTCCGAGACAAGGCCCGCCGAGGCGTCCACGGCGTCGACTCGGAGGGTGGCCCCAAGCCGCGCGGGCCCGACCCGGTGAACCGCCTGAACCCAGCCGCCGAGATCCTCGATCTCGGTATCGGGCCACACGATGTCGCGGAAGATCACGAAGCCGTTCGAGCGTCTCGAGACGGCGCGGTTGGCGTTTTGCTCCACCCGATAGAAGTCTGCGCCCACGCTCCAGCTGGTGCGCTCGCGGTCGGCGAAGTCCAGCCGAGCCCTGCCGCCCAGGGTGTTGGACTCGGTCGGCAGGTCGATGTCGAGGGCGAAGGGAGGAATCCGCCCGGGCATGTCGCGCCCGGTGGGCTTCTCGTCGTTGTTCATCAGGTGGTCTTTGCGGTTGGCGTACACCTGGAAAAGGGCCTCGCGGATAGAGCCGTCGTCGCCCTCGCGGCGCAGCTCCAGGTTGTGGGAGCGGGCGTAGAAATATGTCGCGTCGAGCAGGCGCCCCGGGTAGTCGAGGTCGTTTTGCTCCTGATAGCCGCCGCTGTAGTCGAGGCTCCAGCTCTCGGCCAGCGCAAAGCCCAGGCGCCAGCGGGTTTCGGTGGACTCGTAGTCGCCCGGCACCTCCGCGCCGTCGCCGGACTCGTAGTCTGAGCCGTCGCGGCGCCCGGCGGAGAGGGAGTAGCGCACGCGCTCGCCGGCGCCGCGCAGACGCAGGAAGGCGTCGCTGCGCTCGCCGTTTTCAGCCCAGGCGAAGCCGGCGGTCCCGGTAAAGTCCTCGCGGAAGCTGGGCCGATGGGTCTGAAGGTCGATGGCGGCGAGGGCTCCGGCGCCCCACGATAAAGCGAAGGGGCCTTTGACGACGCGCACGCTCGAGGTCGAGTGAACGCCGACGTGGCTGAGGTTCGAGTCCATGCGCGCCGGGCCCGCGGCGAAGGTGCGCGTGCCGTCGACGCTGGTGGCGATCTGGTCTTCCTGGAGACCGCGCAGGGTCGGCTCCAGATTGATCGACCCGCGGCGCACCGCGGACAAGCCCGGAAGCGTGCGCAGATGTTCGGTGAGGTCCGGAAGCTCGGTGCTGTCGAGCCGCGAGCCGTCGAGATCCCGGGTGCTGATCAGGTCGGGCAGGGTCGAGGTGACCAGAACCTCGGCCTCGAAGGTGGCCGCGGCCTCCTCTGGGGTCTCTTCTTCGCGGGTGTCGCTTGGGGCGTCGGACGCCAGAAGCTGAGGCGCGAGGAGCGCCGAGGCGATCAGCAGCCCGCGGGCTGCGAGAGACGCGCCCGACGCGATCTGGAATGGCGTGGGCTTGAGAGCTGTGGGCTTGAGGGTTCTGAGGAGGGGGTTTTTGAACGTGGCGAACATGGGAATCTCCCGAAGGCGCGCGCGCAGAGCCATCCGCGCGGGCGGTGAGCGGTGGTGAAGAGCGCCCGGGACCGCCGCGCCTCGAGATCTCATCGCGCGCGCGGCCGGGCAGCCTCCACCGTGAGGAAAGGCTCGGTGTCCCGCCGCGCCCTCTTCTCTTTTCAAGGGGGGCGGCGGGTTCTGGAGCTGGCGCCAGGGCCAGCTGGAGAGGTCCATCGCGGCGAGAATCCGGCCGCCCGGGCTCCTTCTCCCGGGCGGGAGTCAGGGGCTCAGGCGGCGGATCTCGCTCGCGTCTCGGCTCTCAGGCGCTCGCGGGAGGGGGTCTTGGGAGATGGTAGGCGAGGAGGGGCTCGCGGCTGGTGATCGTCGCCGCGACGTCCGATCGCCGCTCGATCACGCGCGGCGGCGTGAAGGTGTCTCGCCGCGGCAGAATTCGCTGGGGCGCCTTCTGAGCCGCGGAAACCGCGCCGGGCCCCACGCATTGCCCCGCAGCCTTGAGGGCCAGGGGAGAGGAGACCGCGGCCCTATTGCCCGGCGTGCCGTCAGACCGGGGCCAGGTTTGATAGTTCTGGCAGCAGCAGGTCGGGCCGCCCGAGAGGGGGCAGTAGGAACAGCTGCAGAGCGCGACCCAGTCGACCGGAAGCGAGAGGAGGGGAAGGGCCACAAGGGTCCAGAGAAGGCACGCAGCCCAGCCGAAGAGGCGAGTCCCCTGCGCGAGGAGCCTCCAGAAACAGAGCCTTGGGCGCCGACCCGTATCGGTCATGCTCTATGCCTATCACGTCTGAGCGCGGGCGTCGCGTGTGCCAAGCCTCTCCTCTCTTCGGCGAAGTCCAAATTCTTGCTCAATAGAAATCGCGAGAAATGCCGGCGGCTGCCGCAGGAGCGCGCCGCGCGTCCGCGAGGAGTCCCTGTGCTAGCTTCCGGCATCATGGCGCCGCCCCACCCACGGAATCGCTCCGCCGCGAATGCCTCGGGACGGCCGCAGGCCTCAGACCCGGAAGCCGGCATCTGGCGCGGCAGGTCGATCGCTCGCCGTTTTGTTTCAGAAGACGGCATGACCGTTCTCGTGGGTCGCTCCGCGAGCGACAACGATCTGCTCTCCCTAAAGCTCGGCAGGCCTCGAGACTTTTGGCTCCACGTCGCCGCCGGCCCGGGCTCTCACGTGGTGGTGCGCAACCCCGACAACCTCTCGCGTCTGCCGAGGGCCACCCAGCAGCTGGCCGCGTCCCTGGCCGTCAAGCACTCGCGGGGCAAGGCCGGCGGGCGCACCGCGGTGCACCTGACCACCTGCTCCGAGGTGCGCAAGCCCAAGGGATTCGCGGCCGGCAAGGTCACCCTCGGCCGGCACCAGACCGTCCACGCGGAGCCCGCCCGCTAGGGGTCCTTGGGGCTAGGCGCCCTGCTGTCTCTCAGGGCGCCTCGGCTTCGGACTCGGGCTCGGCCGCGGCGGCCCGATCGCCCATCGCCGAGCCCCGCGGCCGGGCGGCGTCGTGCAGAACCGTCCGGATACGCTCGAGGCTGTCGACGATCGAGAAGGGCTTGACGATGTAGTCAGCGGCGCCGTCCTGAAGCGCGCGGATCTTGTCTCGAGGCTCGGCCCGGGCCGACAGGATGATCACCGGGATGCGGCTGCTGCGCTCGTCGAGCTTCAGAAGGCGGAGAGTCTCCCAGCCGTCCATCTCCTCCATCATGATGTCGAGAAGGATCAAGTCCGGCTGCTCGACGTGGGCCTTGATCAGGCCGTCGGCGCCGTTGGGCGAGGACGAGACCTCAAAGCCCGAGCGGCCGAGCACCGTTTCGAGAACCGCGAGCACGTCGGGCTCGTCGTCGATGGCAAGAATTCTGGGGCGCTCGGGCTGAAGGCTGCCGTTGGAAGTCATGGCGGCGGCTTCTCCGGTGTAGGGGTGAGTAAGTCCGGGGGCGGAGCGGCGGTTGCCGAAGGCGGGACGGCTTCTTCAGACGAAGACGCCACGCGGCCCGCGGCGGCCGTTTGCGAATCTCGATCCGGCAGCGTCACCCGGAAGGTGGATCCGCCCCCCGGGGTGTCCTCGATCCGGACGGAGGCGCCGTGCAGATTGAGAATTTCGCGCACGATGGCGAGACCGAGCCCCATGCCGCCATAGGGCCGCCTGGGGCTGGCGTCCACCTGGTAGAAGCGCTCGAAGACGCGCTCGCGATGCTCGGGCGCGAGGCCGATGCCGCGGTCGATCACCCGCATCTCGACGCCCCGAGCGCAGCGCTCGATCTCGAGGTCGACGGAAGCCTCATCGGGCGAGAATTTGACCGCGTTGGTGAGCAGGTTCTCGAGAACCTGGGCGATGCGGGCCGCGTCGCCGTGGGCCTCGCGGGCGTCCTCCGCAACGCGGAGTCGCACGCCGCGGGCGCCGCGGGCGGCCGAGACCGCCTCCACGGCCTGGCGGGCGACTGCCTCGAGATCGAAGGGCCGGAGGTCCAGGTCGAGGGCTCGTGAATCCAGGCGGGAGAAGCTCAGCAGCTGCTCGATGGTCGAGCGCAGGCGGAGAACGTTGCGGCTGACGACTCCCAGGGCCCTCCTCTGCTCGTCGTCGACCGCGCCCAGCAGCCCGGTCTCCAGGGCCTCGACAAAGCCGCTGATGGCGGTGAGAGGCGTTCTCAGCTCGTGGCTGACGTTGGCCAGCAGATCGCTTTTGACCCGGTCGATTTCGAGCAGCTCCCGATTGGCCGTCTCGAGCTTCCGGTTGGAGCTTTCGAGATCGGCCACCGTCACCTGCAGCAGCTCCGCCATGCGATCGAGGGTTTGCCCCAGCGCCTCGAACTCGTCCCCGGAGCGCAGCTCGATCCGGTGCCCGAGGCGCCCTTTGGCGAGCTGCCGCGCGCCGACGGTCAGATGCTCCAGGGGAGCCAGGCTCTGGGCGCCGAGCACGTGGGCGCAGATCGCTCCGAGGCCGAGACCCCCGAGGCCGAGGAGCGTCAGCAAGACGCCGAATTCCCAAAAGGCGCTCTGGACGCTGCCGAAGCCGAACCAGAAGACGACCGACAGGCGCCGAGGGCCGTCGCTCGCGAACGGCTCGATCACCGCCACTCGATCCTCGCCAAAGCGGGTCTCGTAGAGCCAGGAGGTCGACTCGGTGCGGGCGATCGCCGTGGCC
>JBCCLG010000231.1:0-7618 GCA_039027015.1 Acidobacteriota bacterium
TACGACCGCAACAGCAACCGCATATCGATCGGCTATCCTGACGGCGCGATGGCGAGCTACACCTTCGACTACGCGGATCGCGAAGCATCACTCGAGTTCGACGCCGGGAGCGGCGCGCAGCAAGTCGTGACGAGCGCCAGCTACCTGCCGTCTGGCCTGCTCGATGGCCTGGCGCTCGGCAACGGTCTCGAGGAGATCCGTCCCTACGACAGCCGCTACTATCCGGACGCGATCCGCGTGAGTGACGGGCTGGCGGATCTGCTGCACTGGGACTACGCGACCGATGGAGTTGGCAATCCAGCGGGAATCGTCGACGTTTTGAACGCGTCGAACAACCGGGTCTACGCCTACCAGGACTACCAGTACTTTCTGACCCAGGGCGACGGGCCGTGGGGTCAACGCCAGTGGTCGTATGACCGCGTCGGCAACCGGCTAACCGAGCAGCGCGGCAGTGACTTCGACTCCTACAGCTACCTGCCCAACGCGGCGATGATGGGCGGCAACTCGCCGATTCTCGACGAGATCACGGAGAACGGCAGCGTCGTGAGGAGCGTCCAATACGACGCCGCCGGCCACCAGACCCAGGACGCCGGAGCTGGAAACGTCATCGACCGGACCTACGACGACGCCGGGCGGCTGAGCCGTCAGGAGCGGCCGTCAGCGGATGACAAAGCAGACTTTCTCTACGACGGCCGGAGCTTCCTGCGTCGTGCCGCCGGCACGGGCCCCGCGCCTGCTGGCGCAGGCGTCTTCTGCGACGACTTCGAGTCAGGCGACACTTCGTCGTGGGGGGCAGGCCCAGGAAGCACGTGCCTCGAGAGCAGTGCGACCGGACCGACCTACGACTCGTCGGGCCTGCTGCATGCCGTTGACGCAACAAAAGTACTCTATCTCGCCGGGCGCCCCGTGGCGCAGTATGAGATAGAGCCCCTTTACCTGACGACTGACCATCTCAGAACGCCGATTCAGGCAACAGACGGATTGAGCGCGGTGCGCTGGGAGGGCGGACTCGAGTCGTTCGGGAATGACTACTCCGGGGCGCGGGCAGCTGGAGTTTTTCTACGGCTTGCAGGACAGTGGGATCCAGCTGTTCTAGGAGCCAGTCCTCTAGAAACAAGCTTCTACTACAACGTCATGAGGTGGTACGAAGACCAAACGGGACGTTATCAGAGGGCGGATCCGTTTCAGGAACTTTACAGGACTCCTACCTACAGATTTGCCGTCTCCAATCCCCTTGTTTTTTCCGATGCGCTCGGTCTCTTTGAAACCCCTGTTGGCTGTGCGAAGCGGGTCGCAGGTGAGGTCTCCTCTGCCTTTCTGAATAGATCTCGCTATCAGCATTGCCTCGCAAGCTGCAGAATCACCCGCGAATGTCCGGGAGGTCGAGTTACAGCGGTCGCAGCAGGATTTGGCAAGGAACTCGACGATTTCATTCAATGCGTCCTAGGAAGAGTAGGAAAGAAATGTGACGGAGCATTTCAGCCCAGTGATCTTGGGGACAACGCTACGGGTAGGGGACCTTTCTGTCAGCCTGATGAATGCAACGCGCGGTGCGACGAGTTGTTCAAAGCTGATGAACCGCCCATAGGCCCGTTTTTCTGGTTCAACCCGGAACTGCCTCCAATTTCTCTACCCTTCATAAGTGTGTTTGGAAAAAAGAGATAGGCCAATGGGAAATAGATCCTTCGTCGTCCGGAAGACAAGACGCCTAGTGGTAAGCCTAATAGTGTGCTTCCTTGCTACGCCCTTCACAAGCTGTAGCAGGCTAGATGAGGATCGTGTAGAAATCGAAGGCTCCGAGTTGGGTCCGCTCCGCTACGACTATGACGACGGGGAGCTTGTTCTGACAACCCTGGAGGTAGAGTCATTGGAAGAGATCGGGCAGCTGATCGACCTGTCGATATTCAGGACCTTTACCCCAGCAATCACTCCCGAGGAGGCGATAAGAAGGCTTGGACCAGCGTCAGGCTGGGACGTAACGAGGAACGGAGAGAGGTATGACAGATGGGGCGATCAATCGTCATTCGCAGATCTAGTGACCCGGGTAAACATAAGCGGCGATGAGACTGCCGTTTACTACGTTCTCAGGGCAGGTTCACGTACCCAGCCCATCGACCCGTTCGTGCATCCGAAGCTGCGAGATTTGTTAACTGAAAACGTTGGAAAGGTAAATCGATTCGGGGTTTCTGCGAAGGAAGAGGGGTTGTCCCACGGCCATTTCTTTGAGATTCACCTAGCGATCAGTGGTTATACGATCTACTGGCACAGGTTATGATTCAGGCGGCCAGCGACAGCGAATCGCTTTGGCCAGGGCTCTGGTGCGCAAGCCGTCGATCTTGATTCTCGACGAGGCGACGAGCAGCCTCGACGCCGAAACCGAGCGGAACGTATTTCGAGCGCTCGGTAAACTTCGCTGTACCCGCATCGTCATCGCCCACCGCTTGAGTACCATTTTCGAGGCTGACCAGATTCTCGTTCTCGACAAGAACGAGCTTGTAGAGCGCGGGAATCACAAAGAGCTGATGGCTTTAGGGGGTCGCTACAGCAGACTCATAGAAGCCCAGAACGTCGGCATAGCAGTCCATTCCTGAGCGAGGAGTTTCGAGATGGCACAGTGGCTTCGTGAGATTCAACAAGGGATTCGGGGATTGCTCGGCACGAGGGGCTTTTCGGCGGCTGTCGTGGTCACGGTCGCCCTCGGAATAGGGCTCAATCTTGTCGTTTTCAGCATTCTTGACGCAGTCCTTTTTTCAGCCTTGCCGTTTGCCCAAGAAGAACGCCTCGTCGTGCTGAAGAGCCAGCGGCAGGGGTTCCCACCGGAGGCGATCACAACTCAGGAGTACCTCCACTACCGGCTAGTGCTGGATAGCTTCGAAGAGTTGGGCCTCGTTTGGACGTTTCGTTTGACTTTAACTGACGGAGACAGACCGGAGCAGGTGTCCGCAGCCACGGTGACGGAGCAGGTCTTCGCCCTTTTGGGTGTCCAGGCGCAGCGAGGCCGGCTGTTTACGTCAAGCGACTTCCTGGATGGTGAGAGACTGGCTGTGATCAGCCACGACCTTTGGCAGCGGAGGTACGGCGCAGATGAGTCGCTCGTTGGAGACTCCGTCTATCTCAACGGCCGACCGGTGAAGCTAGCGGGAATTCTTCCGGACGGTTTCAAGCTTCCCCATGAGTATGGCCTGGCCGGCGGGGCCGATGTGTTTCTCACTGACGGCAGCGATTCTGAGATCGCGACCGCCCTCTCGATCCCTGAAGGCGGCGGTCCGCGAGGCAATCGATATGGCCTGGGTCTGTTGGCTCAAGGCCAGACCCTGGCCGGAGCACGCAGCGAGTTGGCAGCCCTCAACCAGCGCTTGAACGCTGAAGGGGTCTACCCTGAAGCCTGGAACTTTACGACTGCGGTCAAGCCGGTGGCCGACGAGATCTTTGGTCATGTCAGGCCTCATCTGTGGGCTCTGCAGGCGGCGGCTCTTCTGGTCTTGCTCGCGACGTGCGTCAACGTCGGGAGCCTTTTTCTCGCCCGCGGCCATTCTTTCCTAGGTGATCTCGCAGTGCGATCGGCCATGGGAGCCTCCCGCCTGACCCTCATGCGAGGCTTGCTGATCGAGAACCTGTTGCTGACCTCAACTGGCGGTCTTCTGGGACTAGCCTTGGCGAAGGGCGGCATCTCTTTGCTCATGAGAGGGCATGTGCCTGAGATTCCGCGCATCGAGTCCCTGGAGATCGAAACAAACGGTTTTCTTTTCGCCACCTTCGCCGTCTTAGTAACGGCCTTCCTCAGCGGCCTTGGGCCGGCCCTGAAGCTCTCTCGCTTCGACGCCGGCCTTTGGTTGACCGGACGAAGCCGCACCCTGCGGGGGGCCAGGCTTGGCTCGGGCCTCGTGGTCCTGCAGGTAACGCTGGCAGTCGTCCTGGTGGCTGGCTCGCTGCTGATGTTCGAGAGCGTACGAAACCTCAAGGCGGTAGATCTCGGGATCGATCCTTCCCGGGTCTCGACTTTCCGTGTTTTCCTGCCCTACACCTCCTACTCCGATCCGTCGGCGGTAGTCGGCTTCTATCAGGACACCCTGCAGCACCTGGAGACCGTACCCGGAGTCCGCTCCGCCGCAATGGTTCGCCAACTTCCCCTGCGATCGAGGAGTGAGAAGTGGCCGGTTGAGATTGATGGATACGTCCCCTTTGGAGACGAGACGATCGAGGGCGACTGGCAAATTGTGTCGGCCGCCTATTTCGAGGTGTTGGGGATCGAGGTTGTGAAAGGCAGGAGCTTTGAGCTCTCCGATGATTCCTCTGCCGATCCCGTGGTGATCGTGAACGAGACGATGGCCGAGCTCTACTGGCCCGAGACAGGCGCCCTGGGTAGAAAGCTCAAGATCCAAGGAGAAGCCTCCTGGTCCACCGTCGTCGGTATTGTGGAGGACGTAGCTCACAATGGCCCGGCAGAAGAAGTGGCTGCCCAGTGGTACGCGGCTCTGCCCCAAGCCAGTCGCTTCGTGAGAACGCCCCAAGAGATGTCGCTGGTGGTGGCCACGGAGACCGAGGATCCAGCCTGGCTGGAGATTCTGAGAGATGAAGTTTACGCCGTCGATCCGGCCGTGCCCGTGGCGGCAGGAGTGAACCTTCCTGCGGTATTCCGAAAGATCAACGCCAAGGAAGAGTTCGCGCTCTTCTTCCTTGCCCTCTTCGCTGCCCTAGCTCTGATTCTAGCTATCCTAGGGGTTTATGGACTGGTCTCCTTCGTCATGCAAAGACGAATGCACCTTTTCGGCATCGAGTTGGCCCTGGGCGCCCTACCTCGACAAATGGCACTGAAGCTAGCTTGGCGCTCCACGGCCTTGGTTGCACTGGGACTAGCCATTGGCCTCGGCCTCACGCACGTTCTGGCCTCGCTGCTCGGGTCCCTATTCTTTGAGGTGGGTCCTTTTCATTGGCCCTCCTACGCCCTAGTTTCTCTGCTCTTTATCTTTACAGGCCTAATTGCCAGCCTTTTGCCAACGCGACGACTGCGAACGCTCAGCCCCTCGATATTGATGCGTAGCCGGTAACCACCCATCACAAGCTCGCGTGCTTTCGATCTCACGGTAAGGAAGGCAGCTTCGCCTTGCTCCAGGCAGCTACCGCCTCCGCGTGCTCACGAACGGCTGCAAGCTCACGCAGCCTAGACGAGCGTAGAAGCGCATCGGTGGGCAGTCAGACCGGGCGCCGAGAGACGTAAGAAGCGAACCCGCTCTGCGGCCCCTGAAGTGGCGAGCGCTTTTAGAACGCCTGAAAATCTCGAGCTGTACGAGAGGCGGGATTGTCTGCGCTCAGCTTTCTTCTGGGTGGCTCCTGCGCAAATGGTTCAGCATTGCGCTGCCTCGGGGCGAGAGTTCGTAACCGGGATGATGGCTGATCGTGAGCCCGAGATTCTTCAGCTTTCTCACGTGGGTCTTCAGCCAGTCTTTTTCAAAGCCCGTGCGGGCGGCAAGCCCGGCGGCCGCGGTTTTGGGATGCCGGTCGATGGTGGCGAGAACGTCACGGGTCCATGGACCGACCTTGGATCGTGAATCCATCGAGCTTAATCGACTCGCTACGGCAGCGAGCTCTTCTGGAGTCAGATCGGCGTTTTCCCGGAGCGCGAGGCGCGGATCCTCGCCGGCGTAGGAAAGCTCGATTCGGTAGGTCTCGCCGTCGCGGCTTTTGAGTTCCGCGAGGAGCTTCTCGAGGCTCGGATAGCCGGCTTTACGAGCGCTGGCCTCGGTGATGGATTCGAGAACCGTGGGCTCCACGCGGTCGACGCTCAGCAGCCCCACCGCGGTCTTGAGAGTGCCTCCGGTTTTGACCGTAGGCCGCTTCCACCTGCGAAATGCGAGAGTGACCTCGCCGCTCTTGATTCGTTCGAGAATGGGCTTGCGAATCAGCATTGGGGTTTCGGCTCGAGAGGTTGAGGGGCTCGGGCTAGCGCTTTTCTCGGGACGATCTCATCCGCTCCTCATCGTAGCGCTCGCGCGCCCTCTCGACTTCCGGCATGTGCGCGTTGCCCCATGAATCGATTGCCTCTTCCACGCGGCTGAGGGTGTGGCCGAGGGACGTGAGCGAGTATTCCACGCGGGGAGGAATCTCCAGGAATTGCTCCCTCGAGACCACGCCGTCCCGCTCGAGCTCTCGGAGCTGCTGGGTGAGCATGCGCTGGCTGACCCCCGGAATTTGACGCCTCAGCTCGTTGAACCGGAGCGTTCCCCGGTTTTCGAGGGAGAAGAGGATCGCGGGCTTCCACTTGCCGGCAAAGACGTCGAGGACGCGCTCGATGGGGCAGGGGCCGTCGTGGCGAACGGTCTTTTTACTCATGTTGTGGCTAGGTTACCAAATCGTACCTACTTGCGCAGAGTAACTAGATGGTTTGAAATCTCCTTGCAATCCATCGAGCCTGTGTCTACCGAGCGAGGAGAAATGAAACGACTTCCAATGAATAACCTGCCGGCGCGGCGCGGCCCCCGGCCCCAAACCACTCCCACCAATCCGCATGCGCAGCTCGACCAGAACGCCCCCGAGGAGCTGCAGCGCGAGACGGCTGATTTTATGTTCGGCCTCTCCGGCGTTCGGGAGGTCACCTCCAGGGTGTCGGTTCCCGGCTCCCGCGCGATGTGGCTGGAGGAATCCTGCGAGGCCGGGCCGCCCCACGCTTTCATGGTCGGCCGCGAGTTCTGCCACCTGCATCCTCCCCACGACGGAAGCCTGCACATGAACGTGCCTCGAGCGGTTCTGGAGGTCGCGGTCGAGAAGGGCTGGGCCGAGCAGCACCCGCTGGCGGCCCGCGGGGTGATTCCCGAGAACGTGGTGATGGTCTATGGGCCTCGAGACCGAGAGGAGCTCGAGGTGGTCAAGGCGCTCATCGCAGAGGCCCACGCTTTCGCGTCTCCAATTACGAAGGAGCTTCAAGAAAAATGATCAGTCGCAAGACGCCCAGCGTTGAAACACGTTCCTTGGAAGAACTCTACAGGCTCGCCCTGGAGGAGGGAGGAAAATTGGTTCTTCGCGCGGGCGGAGACAAGCCCGACCAAATCGACTACTACCTGGATAAATTCAAGGCGAGATTCCCGAAGCTCGAGGTGACCCACAGCGTCGAGCTCAGCATTTACCACGCGCCGCGGTACGACAACGCGCGGGCCGCCGGCGGCGAGGCCAACGTTCCGGACGTCATTCAGCTCCAGACCCAGCACGATCTCGACTATTACGCCCAGGAAGGCCTTCTCGAGGCCTATAAGCCCAAGAATTGGGAGAAGGTCTTCCCTGACCACAAGGATCCCCACGGGCGGTGGACGGGCCTCTACGGCGTGACGTTCAGCAACTGCTTCAACGCGGATCTGCTCGACGAGCGTCAGGCTCCTCGGGATGCTTTGGACTACTTAGACCCATCGCTGGAGGGTCGTTTGATTCTCACCTATCCCCACAGCGACGACGCCGTGCTTTATCAGTTTTGGCACCTGCAGCAGGAATACGGCTGGGAGTATCTCCAGCGCCTGGTGGAGACGCGCCCCACCTGGGTTCGCGGCACCGCGATGCCCTACGTCGCGATCAGCAACGGCTGGTACGCGGCGAGCTTCACGACCTTCTGGGCCTTTGAGCCGATTCCCGA
>JBCCLG010000232.1:0-7611 GCA_039027015.1 Acidobacteriota bacterium
CAGCGCGCCGCCCGCCGGCCCGTCGCTCATCGCACCCTTCCCGTTCGGAGGTAGCTCCGCTGGCGCCTGTGGGTGGCGCGGCGGTAGAGCGGAAACTCCTCCAGGAATTGGCGGATCTTGCGCCATCGCCCGTAGAGGCCGAGGGGCTCGTAGATCAGGAAGACCATCAGGATGAGGCCGAAGATGCCGGGCTCCAAGCCCGGAGTTCGACCGATGGCGGGGGGCAGGAGATCCCGCAGCAGCGCGATCGCCTGGGGCAGGAGACCGAGAAAGACGGCGCCGAGAAGGGCGCCGTGCATGCTGCCCAAGCCGCCCACCACCACCATGAGGAGCAGCTGAATGGACAGCAGCAGAGTGAAGGCGTCGGGCGCCAAATAACCCAGCTGATGGGCGAAGAGGCCGCCGGCCAAGCCGGTAAAGCCCGCCGAGAGGGCAAAGGCCACCGAGCGCACGTGGGCGAGGTCGATTCCCATGCTTTGGGCGGAGATCTCCGAGTCGCGCACGGCGTTCATGGCCCGACCGGTGGGGCCCCGCAGCACGTTGAGGGCCATCCACAGGCTCAGCAGCAGGATCGATAAACAGAGGCCGTAGAACGGAGCGGGCCGGCTGAGATCGAGGCCGAAAAGCTCGGCCTTGGGCACCACCATGCCCCGAAAGCCGCCGGTGACCGACTCCCAATGCACGATGCCCTGCTCGACCACGGCGGCGAACGCGAGGGTTGCGATGGCCAGGTAGATGCCGGTCATGCGCAGGGTGGGTCGGCCGAGAAGAAAACCGACCCCGGCGCTGAGGAGCGCCGCCGCCGCGAGGGAGGCCGGCAGGGGCCAGCCGCCTTTGAGCAGGATCGCGTGGGTATAGGCGCCGATGGCCAGAAAGGCGGCGTGGCCCAGGCTGACCAGACCCGTATAGCCCACCAGCAGCATGACTCCGATGCCGGCCACGGCGTAGATGAAGACCCACGCCAGCTCGCCGAGGTAAAAGTCGCTCAGCGTGAAGGGAGCTGCCGCCAGCAGCAACCCCAGCAGGCCGTACCAAAACCGCTGCCCGCGGTGCCTGAAGAGCGCGAGATCCTGCCGGTAGCGGGTCTTGAAGACGAAGTGCATCAGACTTTTTTCGCCTGCATGGTGGAGAAAAGGCCCTCGGGCTTGAGCAGGAGAACGAGCAGGAATAGAAGATAGGCGCTCACCCCCGCGATGCTCGCCGGCAGGTATAAGCCGGCCAGCTGCTCCACCACCCCTATCAACAGGCCGCCTAGCAGGGCCCCGGCGAGGCTGCCGAAGCCGCCCACGATCGCCGCGGCGAAGGCCTTGATGGCGAGAAAGCCCATCATGGGATCGATCAGCGAGATCGGCGCGGTCAGAACCCCGGCCAGACCGGCGATCGCCGCGGAGAGCGCCCAGGTCAGGGCGAAAGTCTTTTGAACCGGGATGCCGACATAAAAAGCCGCCAGCTGGTTCTGGGAGCCGGCCTGCATGGCGAGGCCCACTCGGCTCCACCGGAAGAAGGCAAAGAGCAGAAGGCAGAGAATCGCCGTGCTGGCCATGATCATCAGATTCTCATGGCCCAGGGCCGCGCCGCCCCAGCGCGCGACGCCGCCGGCCCAGGGGGCGTCGATATTCTTGGGCTCGGCTCCCCAAATCGCGCCGGCCAGCGCCCGCAGGACGAAGCCCAGGCCGATGGTGATCATCAGCACGGCGAAGGGCGGCTCGCCGATCATGGGCCGCAGGACCACGCGCTCGAGCAGAGCGCCAACGATCGCCATGGCCAAAATCGTCAGGCCCAGGCCGAGAAAAAAGGGGAGATCGGCGATCTCGATCAGGGAGTAGCCGAGGAACGCTCCGAGCATCATGAGATCGCCCTGGGCAAAATTGACCATCTCGGTGGCCTTGTAGATCAGCACGAAGCCGAGGGCGATGAGGCCGTACACGCAGCCCAGGGATAGGCCGCTGATCAGCACCTGGAGCAGTTCCATGGCGCGAGAGTAGCAGCCTGCGCCGAGGCTCCCGCGCCGGCGAGAAGACCGGCGAATAGCGCCGCTCTGATGACGTATAGCTGAGCCTACCCCCCGAGCGGATCAAACAAAGCACCGTGCCTCAAAACCCTCGCCAGCGCCGCCCGCTCGCTTGGGAGGCCCAGCGAGCGGGCTTTAGGAGAGAAAGAGTTGGGACCCTATCTCGAAAATATTTGGCAGCTCACCCAGGCCGGGAAACTGCAGGGTATTTGGTTCTGCGCGGCCGCGTACTGGCTTTTGGTCTGCGGATGGTCGGTCGTTTACCAGATTCGGATCCGCCGCTGGCCGAGCACCGAGGGAGTTCTCGAGAGCGCGTCCGTCGAAGAGTTTGGCGGCTCGGAAATCGTTCGGTCGGACCGGGATTACCGTCTCGAGTCGAGCTACACCTATCGGGTTTCGGGGGTGGATTATTCGGGTTCCCGAGTCTCTCCGTGGGTCTTCATCGCGAGCAACAACCTCGGGTTCATCCTGAGATGGCAGCTGAATCAAGTGAAGATCACCTCGCCCGCGGGGGTGACGGTCTTCTACAACCCCAAGCGGCCGGAGAAGTCGTTTCTGATCGCGCCGGGACGAGCCGGCATCGCCTTCACCCTGCTGCTGGCGGTGGCGCCGGCCCTCGGCTACCTCGATAGATTCCACGCGTGGTGGTGAGCGGCACGAAGCAGCGTCACAGACCGGCCGGACATGCCGCCAGGATCCGCGCCGACCCCGGTCCGCCGCCGCGCGCCGGTCAGGGGGACTGAGTCGACCAGTCGTCGAGGAGTCCGGAGTCGAAGTCGCTCTCGAAGATCAGGCCGGCACCGGACGGGCTGACCAGGCGGGCGAGCTCTTCGCCGAAAGTCATGTAGAGCTCGCCATCCTCGTCTTCTCCGTAACCCACGGAGTTAAAGCCGGGGATGTCCTCCCACTGCTCGACGCTCCAGACGCCGGGGCTGGTTTGATCGCCGAAGAAGGTCTCGCCGGAGCACCAGTCGTGGAACATGACCCACCCACCGAGGCTGGGGATGTTGTTTCCTCGATAGACGTAGCCGCCGATCACCGAGCACGCGCCGGTAGAGCGCGGAATCTCGTAAAACGGCGGCGTCAGAGTCTCTCCGCCGGTGCAGAAGGCCGGCTGGAAATCGGCGTTTCCCTCCCTGCAGGGCCAGCCGAAGTTGAGGCCTCCCACGCCGGCGGCGGCGAAGTTCATTTCCTCGAAGCTGCCCTCCCCCACGTCGCCGATCAGCAGATCGCCGGTGCTGCGGTCAAAGCTCCAGCGCCACGGATTGCGCAGCCCCGAGGCCCAGATCTCGTCACGCGCGCCGGCGTCGTCGACAAAAGGATTGTCCGCGGGGATGGCGTAGGGCGTGCCGCCGTCGACGTCGAGCCGCAGCATCTTGCCGAGCAGAGACTGCATGTCCTGCGGCGTGTCGAATCCTCCGCCGTCGCCCATGCCCACATAGAGGTAGCCGTCGACCGGGCTGAAGTGAATATCGCCCCCGTTGTGGTTGCCAAAGGGCTGGGCGACGACCAGGATCTCGGTGGCCGAGGCGGGGTCGGCGACGTTGGGATCCTCGGCTGAAGCCGAGTACCTCGCCACCACGGTCTCGAGGTCCGGAGCGAGCCGGGTGTAGTTGACGTAGAAAAGGCCGTTGCTCTCGTAGTCTGGGTGGAAGGCCAGGCCGAGCAGTCCGGTCTCGCCGCCGGATTCCACGAGGCCGCGAAGGTCGAGAAAAGGCGTGGCCAGCGACGAATCGTCGACCACGATTTTGATCAGTCCCGCCTGCTCGACGACGAACAGGCGATCCGTGCCGTCGCCGGCGTGGCGAATGGCGACCGGCGAGGTGAAGCCGGAGCCGAAAGTCTCGAGCCTCAGGTCGCTGGGAGGCTGGCCCTTGGAGGCCGTGGGCAGCGCGAGAAGCGCGCAAACGGAAGCGAGGAAGAGGCTGCCGGCTCGAGCGGCAGCGGCACGCGAAGGACTCATGGATATCTCCGAGGGAAGTGAGGTGCCTTGGAAGGAGCGCGATCTTATAGCAGAGCAGCTATTTATTGGCTTTCATGGTTCCTCCAGGGTGCAGCGAAGCTGGAGAAGGGCTGGAGTGCTGGAGTGCCAGGCACTTGTTCGGCGGGCACTTGTTCGGCGGCCGCACCAGGAACCTGACCACCGAGGCCGAGGGTTCCACCCTGCGCACGGTCAAGATCGAGTGCCTCACCAGCTACTCCTGCGCCATGTACGGCAACGCCGCCCGCGTGCAGAACAGCCCGCTGGTGACTTTCGAGGCCGCGGACTCGGTTGACTTCATCGGTGACCTCTGCAACAACATCGATAATTTCTACGCGCCCCACGGCGAGTTGGTCAGCTCTCCGCAGACTCCCCGAGTCGACCTGGATGGATCGAGCGGGCCGGGGCGATGCCTCCGGCCCGCGCCGCGCGTTTGACGCTCACGAGACGGTTTCGTATCGTCCCGTTATCCGGCGCGCTCCACGAATCCTCCGCGGTCCCCTTGATGAAAGATGAATCCAGACACTGAATTTTCCTACTCGTGGCTTCCCGGGGTCGGCGATCAAGAGACCCCGGCGACGAGCTCTTTTCTGGAGTTTGTGAGGCAAGCGCACGGCCTGCTTTACCTCGATTACATTCCGACCTTCGCGGTTTTCAATGACTTCCTCGCACAAGGGATCGCGGACCAGGGAATGAGCGGTGGCGTCAGGTGGGACCCTCTGGTGGTAGAGAGAGCGTGCTACGACTCGGTTCGGGAAGCTCTGCTCAGCGACGAACGGCTCAAATTGATTGAGAAGGACGCGCCCGGATGGATCACGACATACGACGAGTGGTCGACGTGGGTCTACTGTGACGCCCAGGGAGTGGACTTTTTTGAGGAGTATCCTCTAAAGGTTCTCGACAGGCTTTGGGACGGAATGATGTTCAAAGCGTCGAGGGCCGGGCGTCAACAGCTCACCGATCATTTTCTGGCGATGCGCGTTTCGGAAACCGAGCGCTATCGTGAGATTTGGAGGTTCCTGAAGCAAGGTGAGTCGTAAAAAGAGCGGGTGGCGTCGCCATGAGGGGCGGCGGGTCTCGACTAAAATCACCGCCGGCGGCCGAGAAAGACGGCGGCCAGCTTGAGCCCTCCTCTCCATGAAAAAAATCCTGCTCCTCCTCCCGTACCTCGCCGGCTGGGCTCTGCTGCTGACCAGCGAGAGCTTCAGGGCGCCGGCGCTGGTCAACGGGATTCTTCAGCTCACGCTCTTTACCTTCGTCGTCTGCATCCCCGCCTGGCGCACCGGCCGGATGTCTTACGTCGATATCGGGTGGCCCTGGGGGCTGGTGGTCATCGGCGCGGTCACTCTGGGCTTCGGGCTTGAGGGCGGCAATCCGCTGCGCCTGCTTTGGGTATGCGGCCTCTACGCCCTGATCGGCGGGCGCATGGGCTACTACGCCCTCAGGCTGTGGCGTGCCGGCGCCCTCAACACCGAGCTGGCGCGCTACCGCTACCAGGCGCGGCGCTGGGAGAAGACCGGCGAGCGCAACGTGGCGCTCGCTCGGCAGGTGGAGGTGCTGGCCCAGGGCATGGCCAACGCCTCTTTTCTCGCGTATCCGGCCATGCTCGTGACGTCGAATCGCGCAGCGTCTCTCTCGCTGCTCGAGGTCGCGGGCTTTTGTGTCGCGCTCGCGGCGCTGGTGTTGGAGTCGGTGGCCGACGCTCAAAAGGCTGCCTTTGCGGCACGCGCCAAGGCCGAGGGCAGAAGGAACGAGGTCTGCGAAGTCGGGCTTTGGCGCTATAGCCGCCACCCCAACTACTTCTTCGAGTGGATGGTGTGGAACGGGCTCATCCTGATGGCCCTGCCCGCCCTGCCCGGCGTTTTCGAAAAGGAATCTGCGGCGGTCGCCGCGCTGATCGCCTGCGGCCTCCTTTTCGTTTCGAAGATCATGTATCAAACGCTGGTGCACTACACCGGGGCCAAGCCCTCTGAGTACTATTCGGCCAAGAAGCGGCCCGCCTACGCCGAGTATCAAAGGACGACGAACCGGTTTTTCCCGGGTCCGCGCAAAGCCTCGCGCTAGTTCCGGTTTCGGCAGCTCTCCGCCAGGCCGCTGCGGGGCGCGCACTCGATGATCCTGTTGCGGGCGTCGAGGCCGAACTCGCAGCACTGATCGAGCGCCTCTCTCAGCTGCCTGCGCCCGCGCTGGACGCGACTCTTCATGCCGGAGAGGCTGATTCCTTCGCGCGCCGCCGCCTCGGCCTGCGTCAGCTGCTCGATCTCGGTCAGCAGCAGCGCCTCGCGGTACGGGCTCGCCATGCGCTCGATGAAGAGGGGAAGCGCCTGCGCCATCAGAAGGTGGCAGTCTTCCTCGATCTCGGAGAGCGCCGGCTCTTCGAGACCCAGGGAATCAGGCGCCAGGTCCGCGCCCGAGCTCTCGAGAGGCCGCCGCGCCCTCTGGCGATGGGTGTCGATGACCAGGTTTCTGACGATCCGATAGAGCCAGGCCCTCGGGTTTTGGGGGCGCGCCCCGGCCTCGAGCTGGCCGTGGGCGCGCAGAAACGCGGTTTGAAGCACGTCCTCAGCGTCGCAGCGAGAGTTGAGCTTTCCACGTGCGAAAGATAAAAGCTCCCGGTGAAACTCTCCCCAGAGGGCTTCGAGGGACGTCGGGTCGAGGGTTGGCTCAGGCGGGCTCATCAAACCGGACCCTAGCAGCAGGGTCGCGCCTCCTCGGGCTCCCGAGCGTCCTTCGGGCCTTCGCCTTGGAAGGCCAGCTCGGCGGAGCATACGCCGGTGCTGGGGAGAACGAGCTCAACGCTCCGCGCTCCGCGGTCGTCGCCGGCCAAATGCGCCACGATGGATCGGACCTGCTCGTAGCCCGTGCGCAGGAGAAAGGTGGGCGCGCGGCCGTAGCTCTTCATGCCCGCGAGGAAAAAGCCGATCTCCGGGTGGCTCAATTCCTCAAAGCCGTGCGGCTCGACGGAGCCGCAGCTGTGGTGGTTGGGGTCGATTCTGGGCCCCAGCCGCTTTGCGGCCACGGAGGCGACGTCGAGGTCGAGCCGCAGCTCGCGGAGCATCTCGAGATTCGGCCTCGAGCCGGTGGCGACCACGATCTCGTCGACCACCGCCCGCCTCTTCCCCTCGGCGTCGAGGATCTCTAGGTCCCCCTCGAGCTCTCGGATGGCGCCGATCGAAAGGCCGGTCATGAGAGAGGCGGCCCCGCTCCTCACCGCCTCCGCAACCCGGGTTCCCAGGCGTCCCCGGGCGTCGAGATCATCGGCTTCGCCCCCTCCCCAAACCTTGCGCGGGTCGTCGCTTCGGACCGCCCAGGAGATCGCGGTGGCCGGCTCGTCCTCGCGAAGATCCACGAGATCGAGCACCGTTCCGATCGCCGAGTGGCCGGAGCCCACGACGAGGGTTCGTTTTCCGGCGTAACGCCCTCTCTCTGCGCCTGAAACGTCTGGCATGCCGTAGCGAATTCGGTCGCTGAAGGTCTCCTCACCGTCGGCCGGCACGCCGCCCGCGCATCCTCGTCGGGCAAACCCAAACCCCGGCGCGGCTCGACAAGGCGCTTGCTGAATCGACTGATCTCAGCCGCGCGCGGGTTCAAAAACTGATCGCACAGGGCATGGTCGAAG
>JBCCLG010000233.1:0-7556 GCA_039027015.1 Acidobacteriota bacterium
GACGGTCTCGGTGAAGATCGAGAAGCCAGTGTCGAACCCGGGCGGCACACCGACGTCTCGGACGCCGAGAAGGTCAGCGCGGCGGTGAACGCCGCCGGCGAGCTCGGCGAGCTGCGAGTCGCGGTCTCCTGCGCCGGCATCGGCCCGGGCGCGCGGGTCGTCGGTCGCGACGGCTCGGCCCACGATCTCGGGCTCTTCCAGAAGGTGATCGGCATCAACCTGATCGGCACCTTCAACGTGCTGCGGCTGGCGTCGGCGGCCATGGCCAAGCTGGAGGCCAACGACGACGGCGAGCGCGGCGTGGTGATCAACACCGCCTCGATCGCGGCCTTCGAGGGGCAGATCGGCCAGGTCGCCTACTCCGCCTCCAAGGGCGGCGTGGTCGGCCTGACCCTGCCCGCGGCCCGCGACCTGACCAAGATCGGCGTGCGGGTGATGACCCTGGCGCCCGGCACCTTCGATACCCCTCTTCTGGCCGGCATTCCGGAGGACTTCCGCAACGCGCTGGCCGCCGGCGTGCCTTTTCCCCAGCGCCTCGGCGACCCGGCGGAGTTCGGCCGCATGGTGCAGACGATCGCCGAAAACGCCTACCTCAACGGCACGGTGATCCGCCTCGACGGCGCCCTGCGCATGCCGCCGCGCTGAGAGCCGTTGACGAGAAGGGAGCCTCGGCCGCTGAGCGAGGCGCCGCCGCCGGGGCCGCGCCTCGTGCTGCTCGGCGCCAGCAACCTCAGCCGAGGTCTGGCGCCGGCGCTCACCGCGGCGCTCGCGGCAGCGGACGATCTCAGCTCCTCCCCGCCCTCCGTGCTGATCGCCGCCGGCAACGGCAGGGCCTACAGCTGCCGCAGCTCCTTTCTGCTGCGCGACCTGCCGGCGATCGACTCCTGCGGACTGTGGCCCGCCCTGGCGCGGCTCGGAAACGACCGGCCGATCTACGCCTTGATCACCGATCTCGGCAACGACCTCGCGTACGGCGTGCACGATGAACGGGTGCTGCGCGCCGTACGCGGCGTCGCGGCCCGCCTCGCGGGGCCCGGTCATCGCCTGACGATCGTCTCGCCGCCGGTGCGCAGCCTGGAGCGATTCCCCATCGGGGCGCTCGACCTCATACGGCGCGTTCTTTACCCCAGCTCCCGAATCCCGGCGGCTCGCCTGCTGACCCGCATTCGGCGGCTCGACGCCGGTCTCCGCTCGCTGTGCGGGCCGGGCGAGGGCGGCCTCCGCTTCGTCGAGCAGCCGGCGGCGTGGTTCGGGCTCGACCCGATTCACCACCGCCGGCGCCGGCAGGGCGAGGCGTGGAGAACGTTTGTCGCCGCCTGGGGCGCCAGCCCCGAGCGGATCGCCGCCGCCGAGCGGGCGCGCGCGCGACGCCTCGGCTGGCGCCTCCTCCTGGACGCGCGGCCGCAGACGATGCGCCTCGCCGGGCGCGAGATCCGCAGCGCCCAGCCTCGACTTCGCCTCGAAGGAGCCCGGGTGTCCTTCTATTGAGACGGGTCCGGGACGAGCCGCCTCTCGGCGGGGCCGCTGGCTTGTGGCTTGCACCTCTCACCTGAGACAATCCGGGCGGGAGCCCGCTCCCTGTTGAACGAACCCACGGTTTTCATGTCAACACCCGCACTTTCCAAGCCTCCAGGCGCCGCTGCACCGTCCTCTTTAGGGGACGCCACAGGCCGCGAATCGCGACGGTCTCCGGCGGGCCTGCGCGCGCTCATGATCGGCCTGCTGGCGCTCTTGGCCGCGCTCGCGACCTGGGTCCCCGGCCTCGCCGCCCAGGACGATCCGTTCTTCACCCTGCGCCAAAGCATGGTGCAGGACCAGGTGCTGGGCCGCGGCGTGACGGCGCCGGACGTCCTCTCGGCCATGGTCGAGGTGCCGCGCCACCTCTTCGTGCCGGAGAATATGCGTCGCCGGGCCTATGAAGACAAGCCGGTGACCATCGCCCCGGGGCAGACCCTCTCCCAGGCGTATGTCTCCGCGCGCATGATCGACCTTCTGCAGCTCGACGGCGACGAGAAGGTCCTCGAGATCGGCACCGGCTCGGGCTACGACGCGGCCCTGCTCTCGAGAATGGCGCGCGAGGTCTACACCATCGAGATCGATTCGGACCTCGCCGCGCAGGCCCAGCGCAATCTGCAGACCCTCGGCTTCGACAACGTCGAGGTGCGCGTGGGCGACGGCTACCGCGGCTGGAAGGAGGAGGCGCCCTTCGACGCCATCCTGCTCACCGCCGCCCCCACCCGCGTGCCCGAGCCGCTGCTCGAGCAGCTGGCGGTCGGCGGCCGGATGGTGGTGGCGGTGGGCTACTCCCTGCACCAGGACCTGCAGGTGATCACCAAGACTTCGGCCACCGAGCGCACCGTGCGGCGGGTCAACCTGATCAGCCTGTCGCCGATGACCGGCGAGGTCGATCGCCAGCCGGTCGACTGATGACGACGGCGGAGCAGCCGCAGACGCAGCGGCCCGAGGTCTTGGGGGCCCCGGACGATGGCGCCGGCGGCCCGGACCCGGGCATCCTCAGCCTCGACAACGTGCGCCTCGATCTTCCCCTCGCGGGGGTCGGCAGCCGGGTGCTGGCGATGAGCGTCGATATGGCTCTGAGCTGGCTGGCCGTGATCCTCGTGGTGATCGCCACCCTGGCTCTCGCCAGCACCCTGGGAACCGCCGGCGGCTGGCTGATCGCCTTCCTCTCCCTCGCCACCTTCCTGGTGCAGTGGGGGTATTTCGCCTTCTTCGAGATCACCCTCGAAGGCCAGACGCCGGGCAAGATGCTGGTCGGCCTGCGCACCGTCTCCCACCTCGGCGGCCGTCCCTCCAACGGCGCTTTTCTGACCCGCAACTTTCTTCGCACCTTCGACCTGATCTTCGGCCTGCCGCTGATGGCCAGCGACGCCCGCAGCCGGCGTCTCGGCGACCTGATCGCCCGAACCCTGGTGGTGCACGATCGGGCGGGCACGCGACTCCGCCTGGGCGCGGTGCCGGCCTCCTGGAGCGCTCGCGAGATCTCCCTCGCCGAGAGCTTTTTCGAGCGCGAGTCGGCGATGGAGCCCGAGGTGGCCGGGGAGCTCGCCTCGAGGCTTCTCGACTGGCTGCAGCGCACCCAGCCGGACTTCGTCGGCCAGGCTCCGCTCGACTCGAGCGCTCTCGAGTGCCTGCGCGCCCTGCTGAAGCCCGAGCAGTCCACCGCCTCCTGAGAGACGGCGCCGGCCCATCATGGACTACCAGAGCTTCCAGCGCCTCAGGGAACCGGCGTGGCGAGAGTTCGAGGAGCTGCTCGGCCGCGCCAAGCGGCGGCCCAAAGGAGTGTCCTTTGACGATCTCGGCCGGCTGACGCTGCTCTACCGCCAGGTGCTGCACGATCATTCGGTGGCCTCGGCGCGCTACGCCGGCACGTCGCTCACCGCCCGCCTCGGCCGCCTGGTGCTCGAGGGCACGCACTGGCTGCAGCGCGACTCCGGCGAGCAGCTGCCGAGCCTCAGGCGCTTCGTGACGCGCACCTTCCCCCACATTTTTCGCCTCCTGCTGCCCAAGGTCGGCATCACCGCGGCCCTTTTCTGCCTCGCGGCTCTTCTCGGCTTTGCGCTCACCGCCACCGATCCGGCCCTGGGAGGCTTCTTTCTGCCCGCCGAGTCGGTGGCCAACCTGGCGCGCGGCGAGATCTGGACGGAGTCGATCTTCGCCGTCACTCCGGCCGCCGCGGCGTCGGCGAAAATCGCCACCAACAACCTCGGCGTGTGCCTCACGGCCTGGGCCGGGGGCGCCCTGGCGGGCTTCGGCGCTCTCTATATTGTGCTGCTCAACGGCCTGATGCTCGGCTCGGTGATCGCGGTGACCGCCCGCTACTCCATGGATGGGCCGCTCTTCGACTTCATCGCCGCCCACGGACCGCTCGAGATCTCCCTGATCCTGGTGTCGGCCGCCGCGGGCCTGCACATGGGTCAGGCCCTGGTTCGGGCGCACGACGAGCCGCGCAGCGTCGCTTTGGTGCGCGCCGGCAGGGAGTCTCTGATCGTCCTCTTCGGCTGCCTGCCGTTCATCTTCGTGCTCGGCTTCATCGAGGGCTATATCTCGCCGTCCGCCATTCCGCTGGCGGCCAAGGCAACACTCGGGTGGATGCTGGAAGCGATCTTCCTGCTGTGGGCCCTGGCCGCGGGTCGCGAGCCCGAAGCGTCCCTCGCCGCCCCTTGACGGACGCCGAGCCTCGATGGCCAAGATGACCGGCGGCCTGAGCGCCCGCCTCCGCTCGAGGCTCGAGGCGCACCGCAGACTGCGCCTGCCGGCCGAGGGGCTGCGGCGGGCGGCGGTCGCTCTGGTGGTGATCGAAGCGGAGCAGGAGGAGGCCTCGGTCGTGCTGACCCGCCGCGCCGCCGGCCTGCGCAACCACGGCGGCCAGTTCGCCCTGCCGGGCGGTCGGCTCGATCCCGGGGAGACGGCGATCGAGGCGGCGCTCCGGGAGCTGCACGAGGAGGTTGGGCTCGAGCGCGCGGCGAGCGACGTTCTCGGCCTGCTCGACGACCACGTGACCCGCTCGGGCTTTCACCTGACGCCGGTGGTGGTTTGGGGAGGCTCGGGGCAGCTCACCCCCTCGCCCGACGAGGTGGCGGCCGTCTACCGCGTGCCGTGCGCCGAGATCGCCGATCCGGCGACCCGACGCCTGCTCGATTTCGACGGCGACGGCAGGCGATCGCTCGCCCTGGCGATCGCGGGCACCCTGGTCTTCGCACCCACCGCCGCGCTGATGCTGCAGCTCGGCCTGCTCGCCGAGGGCGACGTGATCGAGCGGGTCGACCACCACGAGCAGCCGCGCTTCGCCTGGCGCTGAAGCCGACGGGGCTGGCGGCCTAGCCCGCCCGGGGTAATATCCAGCCAACCAAGGAGGACCCCCATGACCGGACTGATCTACGCTCTCATCGTCGGCGGCATCGCCGGCTGGCTCGCCGGACTCGCGTGGAAGGGCGGCGGCTTCGGCGTGCTGGCCAATATCGCCATAGGCATCGTCGGCGGCCTGATCGGCGGCTTCGTCTTCGGCCTGCTCGGCCTGCAGAGCGCCGGCCTGCTCGGCTCGATCGTCACCTCCTTCGTGGGCGCGATTCTTCTTTTGTGGATCGTCAAGCAGCTCAAGAAATAGCCGCCCGCAGCGCCGCCTCTCGCTCAGTCCCCTCGCAGGACGATCGCCGGCTCGTACCTCGAAGCGCGGCGCAGCGGCCCCCAAAGGGCCAGGCCAGCGCTCGCGCCGAGCAGCACGCAGCCCAAAACCAGGATCGTCGGGTCGTGGGGCGCCAGGCCAAAGAGCATGGATTCGGCGAAGCGCGCCAGGCCCAGGGTCGCCAGACTGCCGACGAGAAGACCCGCGACCAGCAGGCGCGCGGCCTCGCGGCTGACCAGGCTGACCACGTCGCGCGCGCTCGCTCCGAGGGCCATGCGCACGCCCATCTCCCGGCGCCGACAGGTGACCGTGTAGCTCATCACCCCGTACAGCCCCAGGGCGGAAAGCAGCGCGGCCAGAATGCCGAAGCCCGCCGAGAGATTGGCCATCAGACGCTCGCGCAGCAGAGAGTCGTGGATCGCTCGGTCCAGCTTCAGGTAAGAGACGATCAAGCCTCCGTCGAGCGATCGAGCGTGCTCGCGGACGGCGGCCTGAAGCTCGGAGGCGGCGCCCTCAAAGCGCAGCGCATAGGCCATAAAGCCCGCCGGCTTCTCGTCCTGCGCCATGGGTAGATAAACCCAGGCTCGCTGATTCTCGCGCAGGCTGGCGAATTTGCTGTTCCCCACCACCCCCACGATTTCATAGCCGGGATCCTCAAGACCGGCGCGAGCGCGGTAGCGAACGGTGCGCCCGATCGGATTTTCGTCTCCGAAGAGGGTTTGTGCCAGGTGCTGATCGACGATCGCCACCGGCGCGGATCCCTCGCGGTCGGCCCGGGTGAAGGCGCGTCCCGCGACCAGCGGGGTTTGGACCGTGGCGAAATAGTTCGGGCCCACTCTGTTGAACCAGCCGGTTTGATATCCCTCCGAGCCGGCCGCGTCCGCGGCGTAAACCTGCTGATTCCAGCCGTTGCCGCCGAACGGGCTGAGCAGAACGGCGCCCGCTGAGCTGACCCCGGAGATTGAGGCGAGTCGCTCCTCGAGCTGGCCGTAGGTTTGGAGTCTTCTCGCCGCTTCGCTGTCGCGGCCGAGATCGGCGCTCGCCGCCACCGACACGATCCACACCCCTTTGCCGACCAGACCGGAATCCTGGCTGGTGAGATTTCGCAGGCTCTGCCCGAAAAGAAGGGCTCCCACCAGGAGAGTGAAGGAGAGGCCGATCTGCAGCACCACCAGGGCGCGCCGCAGGCCGTGGCTCTCGCTCGAGGCGTCGCTACCGCGGCCTCCCCGCATGGCATCCGCGGGCTGGCAGCTCGCGGCACGCAGGGCGGGAACCCAGCCGAAGAGGAGGCAGGTCAGGGTGGCGAGCGCGCCGGTAAAGGCGAGGATCTGCCAATCGATTCCGAGCCGAAACTGCAGGGTGCCGCTGCCCGCGTCGAGAAAGAAAACCATCGCTCGGCTGAGGCCCTGGGCCATCGCGACGCCCACCAGCGCGCCGCAGGCCGCGAGCAGCAGACTCTCGAGCATCAGCTGTCCGATCAGGCGACGCCGCGAGGCTCCCACGGCCTGGCGCAGGGCGATTTCCCGGCCGCGCACGCTCGCCCGCACCAGCAGGAGGTTGGCCAGATTGGCGCACGCTAAAAGCAGCACCAGGCCGGTGCTGGCCAGCAGGACCAGGAGCGGCGTGCGGTAGGTCTCCCGGACCGTCGACACGCCGGCGCGCGCCGAGACGCCGAGCAGCGTGTTGGCGAGGTAGCTGTCGATGGCGTCCGGCTGGTAGATCGCCGGCACGGTCTGGCGGAAAAGCTCCGGAGACAGCTCCTTCAGGTGGGCGGAGGCGCGCTCCACCGTCCACCCGGCCTTGAGTCGACCGATGGCGGTGAGCCACCAGGCAGACCGGTCGTCCATGCGCGCGCTGGCGCTGCCGAACATCAGGGTGTCCACGCATATCGGCACGGCCACGTCGAAGCGGAGCGCCGGCTCGAGACCGAAAAACCACTCGGGCGTCACGCCGACCACCGGCAGGAGAAAACCGTCGACGCTGATCTCGCGGCCGATGATGTCCCGGTCTCCGCCCATCTCTCGCTGCCAGAAGCTGTGGCCGATCACGGCCCCCGGCTCGGAGCAGTCCCGCGGATCGGACACGTTGGCAAAACCGCTGCCGAGCACGGGCTCGACCCCGAGATCGGTAAAGAAGTTGGGCGACACGTAGAGCCCCGACGCCGGCCGGGTGTCGCCGCCGCGGCTCAGCTCAAAGCGGGTCGTGCCGACGGCGATCAGGGAGCTGAAGGCCCTCTGAGTCTTTTCGAGGTGCTCGATTTGAGGGTAGGTCAAGGGCGAGTTCCGCCCGGAAAATCGGCCGCCGGTGTAGAAGTTTTCGCCCTTGCGAACCGCCACGAGCTGCCCCGCCTCGCGAACCGGCAGCTCGCGCAGCTGCAGGACGTGGATCAGCTGAAAGATCGCCGAGTTGGCGC
>JBCCLG010000234.1:0-7513 GCA_039027015.1 Acidobacteriota bacterium
CGCACCTCTGCCAGCGGCACGGCCCTCCGCCGAGGCCTGGTGGTGCTCCAGTTCGCCATTTCTATCGCGCTGATCGCGGCCACGGCCGTCGTGTTTCGCCAGCTCGCCTACATGCAGGAGCGCGACCTCGGCTTCGCCGCCAACACCGAGGAAGGCCGCCTCCTGGAAGTCCCTTTCGCCTTGATCTGCTCGAATGTCAGCAAAATCTTTTCCTTCTTGGGCGGGGCCCGGCGGGCGCGATCAGAGGTCGTCTTCGAGCATCAGCAGGGCGCGACGAAGCTCAAAGCGCGCCCGGCCTGCGTTGGAAGAGGCGTTCATCACGAGAAGCAGGTAATAGTCTTCCGTGAGGCGTCCGACCATCAGCGTCAGCCGATCGGTCGTGACCGCGAAATGGCGCACGTTGCCAAACGCCAGATCTTGGTGATTCTGAGAGACGGCGCGCACCTGCGACATCAGCTCGGCAGCCAGCAGCTCGAGATCGATCGAGGGGTCGGCGGAAAAGGACTCGACGGGTATGCCGTCCTTGGCGACCAGGGAGAGGGCCTGGGTGCCCTCGATGCGCTGGGCAATATGCTCGAGGCGTTCAACGAACATGGTCTCGACTCGCGGTGCGGAGGAGTTGCAGGTACTGGTCGAGGACCAGGATCTTCTTCGCCGTCAAACCTTCCGGGACGATGCCGGCGGCGCCCTGGGAGGCGAGCAGGTGGCCAGCGCTGAGGCCGCCTTCGCCGACGCTCGCCGCGGGCAGGTCGGCCGCCGGTTCCTCGAGGGGGGCAGGCTCCGCCGCGGCGTCTTCGTCTTCCAGGATCGCCTCGGAGAAGTCGGCCTCGGCGAGGCTCTCTTCATCGGCGGTCTCGGAGGCCTCAAAGACCTGGGAAATCGTGGCGGCTGCGGCTCCCGCCGCGGCCGCGGCTCCCGCCGCCAGCGCGGCTAGGCCCGAGGAATCCCCGCTCTCTTCGGTCGAGGCGTCTTCGGCCTGGACGCCCTCGGCCGCAGGCGACGCCTCGGACAGCCCGGCGGCGGCGCCGGCATCCGGGGCTTCGGTCGCCAAAGCTTCGAGAGTCGAGGTTTCGAGAGCCGGGATGCCCACCTCCACGTCCTCGAGCACCGGCGCTTGGATTTCAGCTGCTTGAATCTCAGGGGCCGCGATCTCAGGGCCCGCGATCTCAGGGGCTTCGGCCTCTGCAACCTCCGGGGCCTCGATTTCAGAGGTCTGAAACTCGGGGGGGTCGATCTCCGGGGCTTCGACGTCCTGCGCCTCGGGCTCCGGAGACTCGATCGCCGAAGATTCGGTCTCCAACGCGTCGGGCGTTTCGAGATCCGAGACCTCGAGCGTCGGGCTGGCGAGAACCGGGCTCTCGAGGGGCGCGGGGCCTGGCTCGAGGTCGATGTGCCCGAAAGCCGGCGGAGCCTCCTCTTCTGAGGCCTCGGCCTGCGGAGCGATCTCGGCCCTGCGCGCGGCTTCGACGGCGGCCAGGCCGTCGAGCGCCGCCCGATGGTCCGGCTGCTCGTCAAGAACCCGCCGAAAGATGCTCTCGGCCTCGTCGTGATGCCCTTGGGAAAGGTAGAGATCGCCCAGCGTGGCCGTAGCCGGCGGCTCCGCGTCTGCCTCAGGCTCGACGGAGGCCTCGGGATCGACGGCGTCCTCGGGCTCGGCAGCTTCCTCGGGCTCGGCGGCCGCTTCAGGCTCGGCAGCTTCCTCGGGCTCGACGGCCGCTTCAGGCTCTGCGGAAATCTCGGGCTCGACCGTCTCCTCGGCCTCGGGCTCGGGAGACGAGGCGGTGGCCGGGCCGTCGGTCCACAGGGCGTCCAGGCCCGGCGCGGCGGCAGCGTACTCCGCAGCGGGCGCGGTCGCCTGCGCGGCGGCGGGCTTTTCGCCCCACAGCGCATCGAGGGTCGGAGCGGGCCGGCCGCGGGTCGCGGCCGCCACGCCGTCGAAAAGCTCGTCGAGGGACGGAGCCGGACGCGGCGCTCCCATGTCGAAAATATCGTTCGATCCCTCGGCCGACGCTTCGGCCGCCGAAGCGGGCCCGAGAACGGCGTCGAGGCCCTCGGCTTCATCGATAAAGGAAGGGGGAGCCTGAGGCTCCGCGTGAGGGTCGACCTGGATGACCGGCTCTTCCTCTTCGAGAACGCTGGCGACCGCCAGCCCCTCATCGGGGGCGGTCTTCGCTTCCTGAACGGCCTCTTCTCCGGCGCCGGCCTCCGTCGGGTTGGCGACCGCCTCTCCTTCGTCGCCTGCTAGAGCGTCTGCGCTGCCCGACTCCGCCGCCGGCTCGGCGAGCTCCACGGCCGACGGGCCGGTGGGCTCGTCGTCCTGACCCATGAGCTTCTGGGCGAGGGAAGCATCCTCGTAGGAAATCTCCTCGACGGCCGGCTCCTCCTCGGCGAGCGCGGCGGGCAGCTCCAGGTCGGCCTCGGCGGCCAGAGCCTCGAGGTGCTCGGTCGGGGTCAGCTCCTCCGCGGGCTCGGGCGCCCTGCGGCTGCGCAGCCCCTGGAGCCGGTATTCCAGATGATCGAGCTCCGGATCCCGGTCGTTGAGCAGACGATAGATATTGATGCGCTCGGCGGCTTTGTCCGCGTCGCCGACCCGCAGATAGGCCTCGAGCAGAAGCTTATTGGCGACGACGTGAGAGGGGTCCTGGCGGGTGACCGCCTCCAGCAGCTCCGCGGCGGCCGCGGGCTCCTCGAGGTCGAGACGGCAGCGCGCCAGGGACACGCGGCCGCGGGGGTCCCGCGGGCGATGCTCCAGGCCGGTCTCGAGCACGCGGATGGCGTCGTCGTGGCGGCCCGCCTCGCGGTAGGCGTCGGCGAGCTGCAGATACACCCGGGAGGAAGGGTCGCTCTCCCAGAGGAGTTCGAGCCTCTCGAGATTTGTGTCGTCCGCGTGATCAGCCATAGGAAACCGCTCGATATGCTCGCGTCAGCGCCTGAAAAGATTCGAGGAGCGAGGATTATAGCGGCTGGCCAGCGATCTACAAATGCCGATGCCCGAAGCGCTTGGGGCGCCTCGCGGCGACGCGAGCCCGGTCAGATCAGGCGCTCGATTTCCCGGCGCACCTCGTCGAGCAGCTCGGGCCAGTCTTCGCGCGAGCGGCCCTCGACCTCGATGGGCGTGCCGTAGCGCACCTCCACCGTGCCGGGGTTGATGCGGAAACTGCCGACCGGCCTGGCGCTGCGGGTACCCACCAGGCCCACGGGCACGATGGCGTGACCGGTCTCGAGCGCGATCACCGCGCCACCGCGCTTGAACGGCAGCAGCTCACCGCTGCGCGAACGGGTCTGTTCCGGAAAGAGAAGGATCGATCGGCCGCTATCCAGGGTTTTTTTCGCCGTTTGATAGATCTGTGCGGCGGCCTGTTTATTGCCTCGGTCCACTGGAATAAAGCCTCCGGCTTTGAGCGCCCAGCCGAAAATCGGCACCTTGAAGAGGCCCTTCTTGGCCAAAAAGCGCACTTCCCCGGGCACCTCGGCGATCAGTGCCGGGATATCGATCATGCTTTGATGATTGGCCATGAAGACGTAGCCGCGGCGCTTCTCGAGAGGCTGCTCGAAGCGGCTGCACAGCCGGATGCCGCCCGAGACCAGCAGCAGGCGGCTCCACACCCGGGCGCTCATGAACATCCAGGTGCCGCGCGGCGGAATCCAGCCGACCACCGTCGCGATCAGGCCGACGACGAGGGTTGCCACCACGAGGGTGGCGTTGCCCAGCAGGGTGAATAAAATCGACGGGCGAAAGTGGGGCGCCGGCGCAGGGCTCGGCCGACCCGAGCTGGCGGGCGTTCGAGGGGTTTCGGGATTCTCTGGGGCCACGGCCGTATTGTGCGCGGTCGCGCGGGAGAACGCACGCCGCACCGCGGCTGGAATCTCGCCGCGGGCTCCCTCGCCGTGCGGCCGGGGTTTCGCCGCGGGCTGCTAAGCTCTTTTTCATGGCTCAAAGCCCCTCTTTCCCGGACCTGGGCCGCCATGCCCTATGGCTGCGCTGGCTCCGGATCAGCCTGGTGGCGGGCGCCCTCTACGATCTCGTTTTCGCCCTTCTGATGGTCACGGCGCCGGACCTGCCGGAGAAGCTCCTCGGCCTGCCGCAGCCCGGAGAGGCCTTCTACCTCTGGCTGATGGCCGTGCTGCTCACCATGCTCGCCGGCTTCTACCTGTTCGCGGCCTACGATCCGAGGGCCTACTCGGGCAACATCCTGATCGCCATCGTCGGCCGCGGCGCCGGCTTTCTCGCCCTCGGCTTTGCCGGGCTGCGCGACCCGGCGCTCTCGGGGCTGCTGCCCCTGGCCCTTGCGGATCTCCTCTTCGCCGCCTCCCACGCCTTGTTCTGGAGTCGCGTCCGCCGATGAGCCGCTGGCGCCAGGTTCTCTCGGAGGTCGGCCGCCTGGGGCAATTCTCCGGTCGCGGGCTGGTCGCGCTCCTGACCCCGCCTTGGGACCTGCGCGAGTGGGTGCGGCAGGCCGAGCAGATCGGCGTGCGCTCGCTCGGCGTGGCGTCGATCACCACGGTATTTACCGGCATGGTGCTGGCGCTTCAGACCGCCTACAGCCTGCCGAGCCTGGGCGTGAAGTACTACATCGGCACCGTGGTGTCGAAGTCCCTGACCCGCGAGCTGGGCCCCGTGCTGGTGGCGCTGATCGTCGGCGGCCGCATCGGCGCCGGCATGACCGCGGAGCTGGGGACCATGAAGGTCACCGAGCAGATCGACGCCCTGCGCGCCATGGCGGCGGATCCGGTGCGCAAGCTGGTGGCTCCCAAGCTGGGGGCCACGCTGATCATGCTGCCCTGCCTGACCATCCTCGGCGACGTGCTGGGCATCCTGGGCGGCCTGACCATCGCCGTCGGCCAGCTCAACCTCTCGCCCGGCCTTTACATCAACGACGTGCTTTCGGCCCTGACCCTCAACGACGTGCTTTCGGGGCTCGGCAAGTCTTTCTTCTTCGCGTTCTTTATCGCCATCATCGGCTGCTACAACGGCCTCGCGGCCCAGGGCGGCGCCGACGGCGTGGGGCGGGCGACCACCAACACGGTGGTGCTGGCTTCGATCGCGGTTCTGATCTCGGATTTCTTCCTGACCAAACTCTTCTTCGTCCTGGGCTAGCGCCCCGAGGAGCTCGCCGGGAGAGATTTGGCCGCCCGCGGCTTTCGTGACAAATTGCGCCTTGATGGCCAGTCTCCCCGAAGTCTCTTCACCGGCAGCAGCGACGGCCTCCGGGCGGGCTCCGGCGCCTCTGCTCTCGGTTCGTGAGCTCACCAAGAGCTTCGGCGACTTCGAGGTTCTGCGCGGCGTCACCTTCGATCTGCGCCGGGGCGAATCGCTGGTCATCCTCGGCCGATCGGGCACCGGCAAGAGCGTCACCCTCAAGCTGCTCAACGGGCTCGACGCCGCCGACTCGGGCTCGATTCGCTTCGACGGCGTCGAGCTGACCGAGCTCGCCGAACGCGAGCTCTACCCTCACCGCCGCCGCATGGCCATGCTCTTCCAGAGCGGCGCGCTCTTCGACTCCCTCGACGTCTTCGACAACGTGGCCTTCCCCCTGCGCGAGCACACGGACCTCATGCCCGACGAGATCGCGGAGGTGGTGCGCCGCAAGCTGGATCTGGTGCGCCTTTCGGGAGTGGAGGAAAAAATGCCGTCGGATCTTTCCGGCGGCATGAAGAAGCGCGTCGCCCTGGCCCGCTCCCTCGCCCTGGACCCCGAGCTGGTGCTCTACGACGAGCCGACCACCGGCCTCGATCCGGTGACCTCGGCGGTGATCGCCGAGCTGATCGAGCGCGGCAGCGAGGAGCTGCAGGCGAGCGCCATCGTGGTCACCCACGACCTGCCGCTGGCCCGCTCGGTGGGCGACCGGGTGGCTTTTCTCTATCGGGGTCGATTCCGCTTCCTCGGAACCTGGCGGCAGGCCGAGCAGAGCGACGATCGCCTCTTCACCGGCTTTCTCGACGGCCGACCGGACTTTGACGATGGCGAATAACCGCAGCCCCACCCTCCGCGTCGGCGGATTGATCGTCTTCGCCCTCCTCGCCTTCATGCTCAGCGTGGTGCTGATCGGAGAACAGAACAATCTCTTTCGGCCGATGAACCACTACAGCGTCGGCTTCACCAACGTGCAGGGCCTGCAGGCGGGAAATCCGGTGCAGCTGTCTGGGGTTTCGGTGGGACGCGTGCTGTCGATCGAGCTGCCCACCGACCCCGGCGAGGACTCGCTGCGCGTGCGCATCGCCGTCGACCGCCGCTACGGGGGGCGCCTGCGGGCCGACTCGACGGCGCGCATTCAAACCCTCGGCCTTCTGGGCGATAAATTCATCGCCTTGACCTCCGGCTCACCCTCCCACGACGTGATTCCCCACGACGGCGAGATCCCGGCGGCGCCGGCCACCAACGTCGATCGACTGATCGCCTCGGGCGAGGGCGTGATGGAGAACGCGCTGTCGATCTCGGCCAGCCTGTCGCGCCTGCTGCAGCGTCTCGAGAAGGGCGACAGCGTGCTCGGCATGCTGATCGCGCCGCTGCCCGAAAGCTCCCGGGAGCGCACGGTGTGGGAGACGCTCTACGGATTTCTCAACGCCATGGACCGCCTGTCGGCGGCCGTCGAGTCGGGGGAGGGGCCGATCTTCAGGCTGCTGATGGACCGCCAGATGGGCGACAGCCTTGCGACCTCGGTCGAGCGCATCGAGCGCCTGCTGGCCCAGCTCGAGGAGGGTGACGGCCTGCTGCCCAGGCTGCTCAGCGACGGCGAGCTCTCGGCCGAGGCCGCCGCCACGCTGCGCGATCTGCGCGCCACCGCGGCGCACTTCGAGAGCCTCGGCAAGCGCCTCGACTCGGAGCTTTCCGAAGAGGGCGAGGGGCTGGTGCCGCGCCTTCTCTACGACGACGAGCTGGCCGAGCAGATCACCGGCGATCTGCGCAGCATCGCCTCGCGGCTCGACCGCGCCACGATGCAGCTCACCGAGGGCGACGGCACCGCCGCCCAGCTGCTCAACGATCCACAGATCTACGACGCCATCAACGACATCATCGTCGGGGTCGATGAATCCCGACTGCTGCGCTGGCTGATCCGCAACCGGCAGAAGGCCGGCATCAAGAAGCGCTATCGCGACGCCCAGGACGGCTCGCAGGCCGAGGACGGATCCACGGCCGTTGACGGCGCGAATCTCGAGACGATTGAGAGCACCGAGCCCGCGGGAGGGCCCCAGCAGCCATGAGTCACCACGTTCTGATCACCGGCGGCGCCGGCTTCATCGGCTCCCACCTGAGCAGGCGCTTCCTGGAGGAGCGCGGCGCCCGCCTGACCGTGCTCGACGACTTCAACGACTACTACGCGCCGGCGATCAAGAGACGCAACGTCGAGGCCTTCCTCGGGCGCGAGGACTACCGCCTGGTAGAGGGCGACATCCGCGACGCCGAGCTGGTCGAGAAGCTGTTCACCGGCCGCCTGGGCGACGGCTGGCCGGGCTTTGACGGCGTGGTGCACCTGGCGGCGCGCGCCGGCGTTCGCCCCAGCCTCGCGCAGCC
>JBCCLG010000235.1:0-7504 GCA_039027015.1 Acidobacteriota bacterium
CGCCGCGGGCCAGAAGGTGCTGGGCTAAGCCCTCGAAGGGGTCGCTGGGCTTCTCGCCCGCGCCGTGGCACGAGGAGAGGACCACCAGGCGCGGCCTGGGGTGAGGCTCGAGGGCCTTTGAGAGACGCTGACCGGTCACCCACAGCGGCTGACCCGCGGTGCCCTCCACCTGGATCTCGCCAGCCTGGCCGGGATCGCCTCGCCGGCCGTGGGACACCACGTGCAGGACGTCGCAGCCGCGCTGAATCTCCTCGTCGAGGCGCGGCAGAGTGGGCGGCTCCACCCGCTCGGCGATCACCTGCCCCGAGTCGATCCACGCCGTCAGCTGCTCCTGTATCTGCAGCCACTCGCCGGCTCCGGAAAGGCCCCCCTCCTGCTCAAACGGCAGAAGAGCCAGAATGCGCAGCGGCTGCCGCAGCTCGGCGGGCCGGGGCGCCTCGGGCACTCTCAGCACCCGCGCCACCGCCAGGTTGTTGCGCAGGTCCGGGTCCCACAGCGTCTCCCACGGCAGGGCCGCCGCTTCGGGGGCCTCGTTGAAGCGCAGCTTGATCAGCAGCCGCGAACCGCTCGACCGAGCGCGGACGAGCGAGGTCCTGTAGGCCTGGGCGATGCGGCCGACGAAGACAGCGTGGTAGAGCGCCTCCCCCAAATCCTCGGGATCGAGGGACGGCTGATCGAGCCTCTCGGCTTCGCTCCCGGCCTCCTCTGGCCCGAGGCCGACGGCGCGCAGCAGGGGTCGAAGCTCGATCTCCACCGACGCCGTATCTCCCATCGGCGAGGCGCGCACCCGCGCTTTATAAAGGGCCGGGCCGAAGCGCTCGATGAGGATTTCAAAACCCAGGAAAGGCTGACTCTTCTCTTCCCTTCTCCACTCCATGACAGGACTCCCCAAATCTAGAAATCACGGGAAACCCTATCCTACGCGACGCCCGCGACCCGGACGCCTCTCGCTGCGGCCTGCCGAGCTACTGCCAGTAGCCCGTGAGGGTGCGCGGCTTGAGGTCGCGGCGCACCAGCTCGACGTCGACGTCGCGCCAGCCGCGGTCGCGGTCCACGTTCTGCGGGTAGTAGGCCAGGAGGTACTGGCTGCGCAGCTCCTCTTCGATCTCGTCGTAGACCTCGCCGAGATCCTCGTATTCCTTGGCGTAGAAAACCCGCCCGCCGGTGGCCTCGGTCAGGCGATTGGCCCGGGAGGTGAAGGACCTCGAGAGCAGACCCCGAAAGGCCGACTCCTCGGGCCTGCCCTTCATCAGGATGAGGTAGATGGGAACGCCCATCTCCTTGGCGATGCGCTGGCAGGTGCGGAAAGGAAATTGATCGTCCTCATCGGCGCCGTCGCTGAACACCACCAGGGCCTTGCGGCCGCGAACGCCCTGGAGCTGCACGAGGGAGAAGACGATCGACTCCCACAGGGCGGTGCGCCCCGACGCCTCGAGGCCGTAGATCGAGTCGACCACCCGCTCCACGTCGTTGGTGGTACCGCGGGCCAGGCGCGGGGTGGAGTCGAAGTCGACCACGAAGGAGCGGTCGTTGGCGCCGAAGGTCGAGCGCAAAAAGTCCGACGCGGCCTTCTGCACCTTGGGCAGCTTGACGAACATGCTGGCCGAGGAGTCGATGGCCATGCCGAGGGTCAGGGGCAGGTCGGCGGCGTCCGAGAAGGTGGCGATCGACTGCCGTACGCCCTCCTCCTTGACCTCGAATTGAGACTGCTCGAGGCCGCGCACCGGCCGGCCCGCGTTGTCGGTCACGACCACGTAGAGCTCCACGAGGTTGACCTCGATGGCCTCTCCGGCCTCCGGCCCGTTCATAAACTTGACGTCCTCGGAGATCGAGCCGTCGTCGAGCATGGCGACCACCCGCACATAGCCTACCGGCCTGTCTTCGGGCACCACCACCCGCTGGCGGAACGGCGGCGCGAAGAGGGTGGCGACCTGCTCGTTATTCCAGAAGAAGATCACGCGGTCGAGCCGGCGCTCCACGGGAATGGAGATCTCGGCCTCCACGTCGAGCGGCCCCGTGCCGCGGGTGCTGGTCGGCTCGGTGATCGACACCGAGAGGCCTGCGTCGCCGCCGTTCAGGATCACCGAATCCCTGCCGACCTCGGAGCCCGCGGCGTTGAAGCCGACCACTGTGAGGGTTTGGCGCCTCGGCGTGCGGCCCAGGTCGAGCCGCGCCGTCCACGGCGGCCGGTCGCGCCGGGCGACCTCGCGGTCGTCGAGCAGGAACTGCAGGCGCTGAATCTGGGAGTCGAAAACCGCCACCTCAAAGGGCACGCGGCCGCGCAAGACCGCCATATCGGGACGCTGAACCTCCAGGCTGGCCGGCGCCGGCAGGAAGGCCTCCCGGGCCGCCCCGGCGCGCACCACCGTCGCTCTGCGACCGCCCCACAGTCCCGACGCCATATCTTCCACCACCACGGCCACGGCGGTGGCGTCGGCGGGAAGCTCGAGGGCGCGGCGCACGCTCCACTCGCGCTTTTCGGTGAGGTCCTGCTGCAGGATCACCTCCTGGAGGATCTGCTGCTCGCCCGAAAGACCCAGGGCCTCGACGGTGACCCGCAGATCCGAGCGCCGCAGCTCGGCGGCGTCCTCGAGATCGTGCAGGTCGAGGCGGGCGTCGAGGGTGGCCTGGGTCGGCGCCTCGTCCTCCTCGCCGCCGGCGGTGATTTCGAGCACGGCGACCAGGGTGAGCTCGCCGGCCTCGCCGGCCGCCAGCACTTCGTCGAGCCTGAGGTCGGCCAAAGGAGAGGGCACGCCGCGCGAGCGCCAGCGCGGGGCCCGCACCACCAGGCCGGGAGCCGTGGTGGTGACCTGAATCGGGGTCAGGCCGTCGTCATAGTCCAGGCCCTCGGGCCAGGAGAGCCTGCGCAGGGCGCCCAGCCGGGCGGTCGCCTCCACCAGCTCGCTCGGCCGCTGCACCAGGAATCCGCCGCCCGCGTCGGCCATCAGCTCGAGGGCGCGGTCGGGGGCCATCAAAGCGGCCTCCTCCTCGGCGGCGTCTTCGTCCTCCTCCTCGCCGCCGCTCCGACCGAAAAGCCGCCCGGGGCGGAGCACCACGCCGGGGGCCGACGTGCGCTGGCTGTCGTCGCCGGTCTCGAGGGCCGAAAACTCGCTGCCGCGCGGGTTGTAGGCCTCGGCGGGCATGGAGAGGGGAACGGCGATCCAGCCCGAAGCGGCCAGCGTGCGCGCGAAGCGCCGCGTCTCGGCGTCGAGTGACGGCAGGCCCGAGGTCTTCTCCTCGAGCAGCCGAGCGGCCTCGGGCTCCAGCTTGCCGAGGTAGAAGGCCAGGGGATCGAGGTCGAAACCCTCGCTGGCCAGAAAGAGAAGCTTGGGGCCGATCTGGCCCACGTCACCCGCTCGCGGCCGGGTGAGGTAGGCGACCATCTGCTGCAGGCGTTCTGAAACCAGCTCCTGCTCTTCCTCGAGCGCCGCTACCAGATCGCTGATCCGCACCTCCAGGTCGATCGGCGGCTGCGCCCTCGCGCTCTTGCGCCACCGGCTGAAGGCGTCTTCCCGCAGGTAGCGGATCCTCGGCTCGCCGCGCTCGGTAAGAGCCATGCGCTTCAGGCGTTCCTGCAGCACCAGGGCCTCGACGCCGCGCAGCTCGAGGCTGGGCTCGGCGTCCGCGACCACCAGCTCGACGTCGCCGAGCTGGATCAGATCCCGGGCTACCTCGGCCAGGGCGTCGGTCGAGCGCCCGACGGCGCCGCGGCCGCCGAAGGCCTGATCGATGTAGACCACCACCCGGGCTCTCTCCGGCGCCACGGTCAGGGGGCGACCGAGCCGCGCCGGCCGGCGGGCGAGAACGCCCTCCTCGATCTGCAGATCGCCGAGCGTCACCGAAGAGGCGACCTGCCCCTGGGCGTCGAGCACCTCGACCCACAAAGACGCTTCGTTGGCGAAGCTCTCAGCGGGTGCCAAGGACGCGATTGCGGCTGCCAAAACGGCCGCCAGCGCGCGTCCGAGGGAGGCTGAGAAGAGGCCGCGGGGACGCCGGAAGCGGCCCTCCATCGGGCCCGTCGACTCGGATTCTGGGGTGGAGGGCCTAGACGAGGAAGCCAGTGGACGCATTCGCTTTTCCGTGCCGACGTTCATGGGGATGGATCAAGCAAGGAGCCTGCCAGTCCGCCCGCCGCTGCGGGCTCGCCTGTGGATCCGTCGTCCGGCGGCCCGTGGATTCGGTTCGGCAGCGCCGACGGAGCCGGCGGGCGAACTCACGCCAGCGGGTAGCCGATTTCGTCGAGCTCGTCGGCCAGCTCGCGGAAGTCGACCTCCGGGTTGAGCCGGGCGACCAGCCCCGGGCTCAAGGGCACGTGACGGTAAATCCGGTCTATCGCCTGTACGTCGAGGGGCTGTCCGTAATACTCGTCGCCCCACTCTTTGTAGGTCTCGGGCCGCCCGTCAAGAAATCGCAGCAGCTGCTCGGAGCCGTCGGGATCGCCGACCTCGGGAAAATCGATCTCGCCCACGCGCCAAGCGTCCTCTCCCGCCAGGCGCCACACGCAGAAGGTGGTGGCGTCGCGCGAGAAGGCCGGCTCCTCGAGAAAGCCGGTGAAAACCTCGGGCACCCCATCGAGGATTCCCGACCAGGGAGCCCCGGAGGCCATCGGGCAGTTATGCACAAACCCTTTGATGATGGCGCCCTCGGCGTTGAAGGAGATGAGGTAATCATCGCCCTCGCCGTTGCGCATCAGCCCGAGCTTCTCGCCCTCGTCCCAGAAGTTATTGAACGAGAAGTAGCGAAACTCCCACTCGGGACACAGGATCGCATCCAGGGTGGCCAGGGATTGGCTCAGGGCCCGGAGCCCGTCGAGGCCGGGGAGGCCGCGCAGGTCGCGGGTCGAGAGCTTCAGGCCGGACGGCGGCGGATCCCGGTGGGATCTGGAGGATGAATCCACGACCCGAGTCTACTAAAACCTCGCCCCCGCCTGTCGCGTTGCCGCGGCGGCGAGCCGCCGCCGCCGGACTCACCGATACGAGTCCAGCTCCTCCCAGCTCGAGGTCTCCAGCGCGCCCTTGATGGCGTTCATGAAGTGATCCGCATCGGCGCCGTCGATCAGCCGGTGGTCGAAGGTCAGCGCGAAATAGCACATCGTGCGAATCGCCAGGGCGTCCATGCCTTCGGTGTCGGTGACCACGATGGCCCGCTTCTCGATGGTGCCGATGCCGAGGATCGCCACCTGCGGCTGGTTGATGATCGGCGTGCCGAACTGCGAGCCGAAGACGCCCGGGTTGGTGATCGTGAAGGTGCCGCCCGCAACCTCGTCGGGCTTGAGCGCCCTGGTGCGGGCGCGGTCGGCCAGGTCATTGGCGCTGCGCGCCAGGCCGACGAGATTCTTCTCGTCGGCGCCCTTGAGCACCGGCACGATCAGGCCGCCGCCCGGCAGGGCGACCGCCATACCCAGGTTGATGTCGCGCTTGTAGATGATGTTGGTGCCGTCGACCGCGGCGTTCATTTGCGGGAACTGCCGCAGGGCGCTGGCCACGGCCTGAAAGATGAACGGCATGAAGGTCAGCTTGGTTCCGACCTCGCGCTGGAAGCCGCCCTTGGCTCGGCTCCTCGCCGCCGCGACCTTCGACATATCGACGTGGAAGACCGTGCTGACGTGGGCCGAGGTGGCCTTCGAATACACCATGTGCGCGGCCGTGCGCTGGCGGATGCGGTCCATGGGCTCGATGAGAACGTTCTCGCCCGAGTGGTAGGCCGGCACGTGGAACCCGACATCGCCGCCGGCCGCGGGCCTCGGGGCCGGCGGAGCGGCGGCGGCCGCCGGAGCCGCGAGGGCCGCCGGGGCCGGAGCCGCCGGGACATGGACCCCAGGGGCCGGGGCGGGGGCCGCCGGGACCGGAGCCGCCGGGGCAGCCTCGGGAGCGGCCTCGGGCAGCTCGCCGCTGGCCCGCCTCTCGAGGTAGGCCAAAATATCCTTCTTGGTCACCCGGCCGTGGATGCCCGAGCCCTCGACGGCCTCGAGATCGACGCCCTCCTCCTTGGCGATTTTTCGCACCAGCGGGCTGGAGAACTTCCGCAGCCGCTTCTCGAGGCTCATCTCGCCGCCGTCTTCCTCGGGCTCGGCCTCTTCCTCCGCCGCGGCGACCGCCGTCTCCTCCGCGACGGCCTCCGCCTCGGCCTCGGCGCCCGGCTCCTCGCCGCCGCCTTCACCCTCGGCGCCGATCAGGCCGAGAACGTCGCCCACCGGCACCGTCTCCCCTTCCTGACGGTGGATGGCCAGGATGACGCCCGAGGCCGGAGCCGGAATCTCGGTGTCCACCTTGTCGGTAGAGATCTCGAGCAGCGGGTCGTCGCGCTCGATGGTGTCGCCGACCTGGGCCATCCAGGTGGTGATGGTGCCTTCCGCGATCGACTCGCCCATCTGCGGCATCAGGATTTCGGTCGCCATAACTTTCCTCGAAACGATCGTCTGCCGCGGGTGCGCGAGCAGCTGGGGGGAGAGAGGGGTGGACTCGCGAACGAGCCCGGATCAGAAGTGGATCGCGTGGCCGACCGCCGCGTGGGCGGCCTCCACCACCGACTCGGAGAGCGTCGGGTGGGCGTGCATGGTGCGCGCCAGCTCCTCGGCCGTCGACTCGACGCCCATGGCCACGCACGCTTCGGCGATCAGGTCGGTGGCGTGGGGGCCGATGATGTGCACCCCGAGAATCTCGTCGTAGCGGGTCTCGCGCACCACTTTGACGAAGCCGCCGGCGTGCTGGAGGATCGCCGCCTTGGCCAGCGCCGAGAACGGGAAGGTGCCGCACTGAACGTCGTGGCCACGCTCGCGCGCCTTGGCCTCGGTCAGCCCCACGCTGGCCACCTCGGGCGAGCAGTAGGTGCAGGAGGGCACCAGGTTGTAGTCGATCGGGCGGGCGTCGGCGTGGCCGGCCATGTGCTCGGCCGCCAGGATGCCCTCGGCGGACGCCACGTGGGCGAGCCAGGGGGTGTCGATGACGTCGCCGATGGCGTAGACGCTGGGCACCGCGGTACGCATCCACTCGTCGACCTCGAGGAAGCCGCGCTGGCGCACGACGCCGATCTCATCGAGGCCCAGGCCCTCTGAAACCGGCGCCCGGCCGACCGCCACGAGCAGCGCCGAGGCGTCGAGCACCTGGGTGGATCCGCCCTTGAGCAGATGCAGACGCACGCCGTCCGAGGTCTTCTCCACCGACTCGAGCCGAGTGTCGACCAGGGATTTTATGCCGCGCTTGCGGTAGGTCTTGAGCAGCTCCTTGGAGACGTCCTCATCCTCGATCGGCAGCAGACGCGGCGCCATCTCCACCAGGGTGACGTCGGAGCCGAAGGACCGGTAGATCGAGGCGAACTCGGTGCCCACCGCGCCGGCGCCCAGCACCACCAGGGAGTCCGGCACGCGGCGCAGCTCGAGGGCGTGGTCTGAGTTCAGGATGCGCTCGCCGTCGACGGGCGCGATCGGGATCTCGCGCGGCACCGAGCCGGTGGCCACCAGCACGAAGCGGGTGTCGTAGGCGGTGCGTTCGCCGTCGCGCTCGAC
>JBCCLG010000236.1:0-7498 GCA_039027015.1 Acidobacteriota bacterium
CCACCGCCGCCACGCGCACCGGCGTCTCGCCGATGGAGGCGACCAGCTCCCGGGGCTCGAGATTTTCGAGAGGCTCTCCCCGCGGATCGAGAACGCGCGCCAGGACCGTGACGAGGGACACGGTGATCTCGTCGCTGAAAATCTCGTCCTCGAGCGGGTCCGCGACCGCGGCGGGCCCGGGCGACAGGGGTCCGAGGCCTGCGAGGAGGAGGGCGGCGATCGCGACCCGGGGCGCGCTGCTGCGGCGCGGGCGCACGATCTGGACATCGGAAGGGGTCTTCATGCCGTGAGTTGAAATCTCCAGAGAGGATGGCGCGAAACGGGAGCGCCAGGAGCGGAAGGGAACTTTCTTTTGAACACAGACTCTCGCAGGTCGGGTTTTAGTGTTCCACGAGCTGGCCGAACGATACGCTGGTGGGGCCGAACCGTTCGTTCGACGTCGGGATTTCGAGCGCAACGCGGGCCAAGGCCCTGCCAAGAGGAGAAACCATGACCGAGACGCGCGCGCCAAAAGCGAGCGAGGCGGCGTCCACGCTGCCCCGGCTCGAGGCGGGGGAGCTGATCCTCCGGCTTATGGAGGATCGCGACGTCGAGGACCTCCTCACCATGTGGGGAGACCCAGAGACGATGCGCTTCATGAGCGGCGATCCCCTCAAAGACCGGCAGGAGGGGCTTCGCTTCATCGAGGACATCCGCACGAGCGTTCGCGCACGCACCCTCTATCAGTGGGGTTTCGCGCTGGCGGAAGACGATCGCGTGGTCGGAACCTGCACCCTCGCCAGCCTCGACTGGCGGCATCTCACCTGCGAGATCGGCTTCGCCTTGGCTCCCGCGCACCGGCGCCGGGGCCTGACGTCGCGGGCGGTGGCCAGGGTGCTCGAGCATGCCTTTAGCGATTTGGGCATGCGCCGGGTGGAGGCGGACGTCGATCCCAGAAATACCCCTTCGCTTCGGCTTCTCGAGAGACAGGGTTTTGTGCGCGAGGGCCTTCTGCGCGCCCGCTACCTCGAGGCTGACGAGGTTCAGGACGCCTTGATGCTGGGCCTTTTGGCGGAGGAGTGGCGCGAAGGGAGGGAAGCCTAAGAAAGCAGGACCCCACGATCTTTCCTCGGCGTTAGACCCCGTGAAATAGGCCGCTGTGAAAATGGGGCGATCGAAAAGATGAAGCGCCCGAGACGTATAGATCGGTTGGGCACCCCGCCGACGAGCCCCTCTCCGAGACAAACACCCCCTCAACCCATCTCCTCACTGCCTATGACAGACCCACATGACCCCCAGACCATCACCCGGCTCCTCGCCGCCTGGAATGACGGCGAAGAGGGCGCTCTCGACGAGCTGATGCCGCGGGTTTACGACTATCTGCGCGGAATGGCGGCCAACCACCTGCGCAGCGAGCGCAGCGATCACACCCTGCAGACCGACGCCCTGGTCAACGAGGCGTATTTGCGCCTGATCCGCCAGGATCAGGCGCGTCTCCAGGACCGCGCGCACTTCTACGCCATCGCCGCCCGCATGATGCGGCGGGTGCTCGTCGACCACGCGCGAGGCCGCGGCTACCAGAAGCGCAGCGCCGAAACCGTCCGCCTCGGCACCGAGATCGTGGAGAGCGTCGCCTCCGAGCGCCCCTCGGAGCTGATAGAGCTCGACGAAGCCCTGAACGCCCTGTCGGAAGAAAATCCGCAGCTGGCGGAGATCGTGGTGCTGTTTTACTTCGGGGGCCTGACCAACGAGGACATCGGCGTGGTGATGGAGATGGGAAGCGCCACCGTCAAGCGCCGCCTGCGCCTGGCCCGCGCCTGGTTCAAAAGCACCATGCAGCGGGAGCCCTGAGAACGCTCTTGGGGCCGCGACGCCAAGGCCGCTGGTTCAGGCTTTCCGCCTAGAGAAAAACGACCGCCCGCGACGAGCTGAACGCGTTCCGGCGTCCGAGCGCGTCGATCTGCCCCAGAGACTGAGCGTTTGATGCTCGCTAAGCATAATTATGGTCCCGACATTGGGGAACCTAGATGATTTCAGACCGATGGCAGCGCATCGCTGCGGTTTTTGACCGGGCCGTCGAGCTCCAGGGTCCAGAGCGAGAGCAATTTCTGGCCGAGACCTGCGAAGGGGACGACAGCCTCCTGAGAATCGTCCAAACGCTGCTCGTCGCCGACTCTTCGCCGACCGAGCAGAGCGGTAGCCAGCCGCTACTCAACCCTCTGCTGAGCCCCACCCTGGCGGCCGAGAACGGCACGCCGGGCCCTCCCCCGATCCGCGAGGGGGACCGCCTCGGGCCCTACGTGCTCGGCGAGGAGCTAGGTCGCGGCGGCATGGGAGTGGTGTTCGCCGCGCGGCGGGACGACGGCACCTTCAGCCGCGATGTCGCGATCAAGCTGCTGGTTTCGCGCCTCGCCGGGGGTGAAGCAAGCCGCCGGCTGGCGATCGAGCGGCAGATTCTCGCCAGCCTCGATCACCCCTACATCGCCCGCCTGCACGACGCCGGCTCCACCGACGACGGCACGCCCTACTTCGTGATGGAGCGCATCGAGGGCGTGCCCATCGACGTCTACTGCGACCGCCAGGGTCTCGATGTCGAGGCGCGCATCGATCTTTTCCTCAAGGTGTGCGAAGCGGTGATCGAGGCGCACCGCAACCTGATCGTGCATCGCGATCTCAAGCCCTCCAATATCCTGATTACCGCCGACGGCACCCCCAAGCTGCTCGACTTCGGTATCGCCAAGCTGCTCGACCCGGACGCCATGGGGCTCGGCACCGGCAATACCGAATCCTGGATGAGGGTGTTGACCCCAGGCTACGCGAGCCCCGAGCAGGTGCGCGGCGACGCGATCACCACGGCGTCGGACGTCTACTCCCTAGGCATCCTGCTCTTCAAGCTGCTCTCGGGCACCCTCCCCTTCGAGTTCAAGGGCGCGAGCCTCGACGAGATCGATCGCGAGCTGAGCAGCCGCGAGGCCCCGAGGCTCTCCACCGTGGCGCGCCGTCGACTCACCCAGGCCGACCGCGCCGCGGCGCCGCTCGGCGACGCCGAAGCCACCCTGCCCAGGGCGGCGGTGCCCGGCGGCCTCGACCCGGCCCTCACGGCCGATCTCGACAGCATTTTGGCCAAGGCCCTGCGCGGCCCGGCCGAGCATCGCTACGGCACCGTCGAGCAGCTTTCCCTCGATCTTTGGCGTCTGCGCACCGGCTTTCCGGTGAGCGCGCGGCAGGGCTCCGCTCGCTACCGAGCGCAAAAGTTCGTTCGCCGGCACCGCTGGCCGCTGTCCGCCCTGGGCGGTCTGGCCGCCGTTCTGGTGAGCTTCTTGATCGGCCTGGCGATGCTCTCGGTGCGCCTCCAGGAGGAGAAGGACGACAAGGACGCGGTCCTCGAATTCATGGTCGATCTCTTCGAGTCGGCCGATCCCAACCAAACCCTGGGCGAGAAGCTCACGGTGGTCGACGCCCTGGGCGAGTCCGAGACGAGGCTCGAGCGCCTGGCCGACCAGCCTCGGATCGAGAGCACCCTGCGGGAGGCGATCGGCAGGATTCACCAGAGCCTCGGGCGCTCGGAAGTCGCCCGCAGGTTCTTCGAGCGTTCTTTGGCTCTGCAAACCAAAATTCATGGCGAAAAGAGCGTAGAGGCCGGGGCCGCCCGCAGCCTCATGGCCTTTACCCTCCTGCAGGTAGGTCGCTACGAAGCGGCGATCGAGGAGGGTTGGAGAGCCGTCCGCATCCTGCAGCGCAGCTCGGCGACCCCCAGGGAGCTGGTGGCGCCGATGAACCGGCTGGTGACCACCCTCTGCCTGATGGGCCGATACGACGAGGCGAGCGCGCCGTCGGAGGAAGCGCTGATCCACGCCGAAAAGGTCGTCGCCAAGAAGGCCGGGCGGTGCGTCGGCGAGGAGCTCGACCCGGGGAAGCCCGAGGCCCAAAGCTGCCAGGATCTCGCCATCAGCCTGGGGAACCGGGCGGTGGTGCTCAAAGGCCTGGGCGATCTCGAGTCCTCGATACAGCACTACGATCGGTCCCTGGCGATCGTCAGCAGACTCCTGCCGCCCGAGCATCCGAAAAGGGTGGAGGTGATCAGCTCCATGGCCAAGGTCTATGAGGATCTCGGCCAGCTGGAGCTCTCCGAGCAGCTCCACCAGGAGGCCCTCGAGAAGCAGAGGGCCGTGTACGGCGAGAATCATCCCTCCCTGGCTCTCACCCACAGCCTGATCGGCGACGTCTACTTCAAGCTGAATCGGCCCGAGGAGGCCATCTCGGCCAAGCGGCGGTCCATCGAGGTGCTGCACGCCACCCGCGGCAGCGGGCATCCGCGCACCATCTGGGCCGAGATGCGCCTGGCTCAGAAGCTGATCCTCCACGATCGCGCGGGAGACGCGCGCGATCACCTGCTCGGCCTCCTGCCGGAATGGCAGGCCGCCGACCTGGGCGGAGAGTGTTGGGTGCTGGCGGCTACCGAGGGAGTTCTCGGTGAGGCGATGGCCGCGTCGGGCGGCGACCTCGAGGAGGCCGAGACGCTGATTCTCGACAGCTTTCACACGGTGAGCCGCGAGCTGGGGCACAGGACGAGCAATCGGCAGGCCGTTCGGGTGCAGACCGCACTCGATCGGGTCGTCCGCTTCTACGAGACGCACGGTCAGCCGGAACTCGCCGAGAGCTATCGGCAGGGTTTTGTGCAGCCGTCTCAGAATTCCTGAAGAGCCGACAAAAAAATTCCGGCTTCGTGATCCCGAGCACGAAGACTTCCCGCGTGAAGGGACGACGGCCCCGATTCGCGGCGGCGCGCTACGGAGCGCGAGCCTCGATGAGGACAGCCGTTCTCCCCATCCACCCTGAGTAGAGAATGCCTTGGAGAACTATTCATGATGAGCTTTCAATCAAGACTGTTCCTGACCCTCGCCCTCACCTGCGCCCTCGCGGTGCTCGATCCCGCGGCCTCCTTCGCCCAAGGCCTCCTCGGCGGCGGCGGCGGCGGCGGCACCGGCGGCGGCAGCGGCGGCAGCAGCGGCGGCGGCGGCGGCGGCCTCCAGAGCAGCTGCTGGCGTCATAGTCAGAGCCAGGCCGCGATCGGCTTCTGCAACAACACCGATCCGCTGAATCCTTCCCCGACCGGCGCGGTGCGGCTGTGCATCGAGTGGGAGTCGAACGGTTTCGTGACCAACACCGCCTGCTGCAGCGCCCAGAGTCTCCAGCAGCTGCCCTGCGCCGGCACCTGCCTGGCGCTCGAGCGCCCGCTGCTCATGGCGCCGACGCCGTCGCCGGAGCCGCCCGCCGCGGCGCTCAAGTCTCGCCAGCCTACGAGCCTCGAGGAGGCCGTCCGCGCGGTGCGTCCCAAACTGCCGGTGCACTTCAGGGGCCGGGTTCTCACCGGCGATCGCCTCGCCAAGCTCGACGGACTCGACCTTCACTACCTCTTCGTGCTGGACGACGGCACGGGCCAGAGCGCGCTCTATGCCCTCACCGACCGCCAGGAGCTTTTCCGCGCGGTGAGCGAGCTCGACCGCTCGGCGGAAGAGAGCGTTCGGCTCCGCCAGGAGACCGAGGCGTCCGGGGGCGTGAGCCTCTTCGCCGATGAGATGGCGGGCCACGCCAGCTACTTTCTGGCCGAAGGCACCAGCGTCGATTTCTCGGCGGGCTGGTGGAAAGACCGCATTTCCTCGCTGCGCGGCGTGGGCGCTCCCACCTGGGTGACGCTCTATGCGGGCGGGGAGTTCTCGGGCTCGTCGCTGACCTTCTCGACCGCATGGGATCGCCCGACCTTCGAGGCCTTTGACTGGAACGACCGCACCCGCTCGGCCTACGTCTGGGATCGGTCCACCCTCAGGGCCGCCGCCGAGGCCGCCGCCGCCGGCCAGGAGGACGCTTCGAAATGAAGCAAGCCGCACGATCCGGCGCTTCGAGCGTCCGTGTCCTGATGCTCGGTCTTTTCCTCAGCCTGGCCGGAGCCGCGCTGGTCGAGGCGCAGCCCAGCGGCGGCAGCGATCTCACCATAAAGCCCAGCTGCTGGCGAGAAACCCGCGGCGCTTCGGGGCAGCAGATGTGCGCCGAGGGCGGCGGCCAAAGGATGCTGTGCATCGAGTGGGAGTCGAACGGCGTCGTCACCGCCACGGGCTGCTGCAGCGCCGATTCGCTGGCCCAGATCGGCTGCTTCGGTACCTGCCTGGCGTTCGAACGGCCGCTGTCGATGACCCCCTCGCCTTCGCCGCAGCCGCCTGCGGCGGCGCTCAAGGCGCGGTTCTTCGAAGAGGCAACCCGCGCCCTGCGTCCCGAGCTGCCGGTGCGTTACGGGGACCGTGTGCTCACCGGCGATGGCGACCTCGCGGAGCTCGACGGCCTCGACGTGCACTACCTCTTCGTTTTGGACGACGGCACGGGCCAGAGCGCCCTCTTCGCGCTGACCGACCGCCAGGAGCTTTTCCGCGCGGTGCGCGAGCTCGACCGCTCCGCCGACGACAGCGTTCGTCTGCGCCAGGAGACCGAGGCGTCCGGGGGCGTGAGCCTCTTCGCCGACGAGATGGCGGGCCACGCCAGCTATTTTCTGGCCGAGGGTACCAGCGTCGATTTCTCGGCGGGCTGGTGGAAAGACCGCATCTCCTCCCTGCGCGGCGCGGGCGCCCCCACCTGGGTGACGCTCTACGCGGGCGAGGGCTTCTCGGGCTCGTCGCTGACCTTCTCGACGGCCTGGGACCGCCCGAACTTCAGGGCCTTCGACTGGAACGATCGCACCCGCTCGGCCTACGTGTGGGACCGCGCCGCGCTTCGAGACGTCGTCGGCGACCCCGTCGAGCAGACGGCGCCTGCCAAAGAGGCGAGGAGTGAGCGTGAGTGACGCGCGGCGATCAGCGTCGGCGCTCTGCGCCCGCCTGGCGGCGCTCTGCCTGGTCTTCGGCCTGGCGGGAGCGCCGCTAGCGCAGGCGCAGCTGCAGCCGGGGGGCTCCCAGGAAGAAGGCTGCTGGCAGTTCAGCCGCACCGCCGAGGGCCTCGCTTTTTGCAGCCAACAGGGCGCCGGCGCCTCCCTGCTGTGCATCGAGTGGGAGTCGAACGGCGTCGTCACCTCAACCAGCTGCTGCGTGGCCTTCACGCTCGGCAGCGTCGGGTGCTTCGGCTCCTGCCTGCGGGGAGACCGGCCGCTGATCACGGTGGGCAGACCCTTTGTGGCGCCGCCTGACGCGATGCTCAAGTCGCGCGTCTCGAAGCCCCTCGAGGAGGCCGCGCGCGCGGTGCGGCCCAAGCTGCCGGTGCGCTTCGGCGACCGGGTGCTCGTCGGCGACGACCTTGCGGAACTCGATGGCCTCGACGTGCACTACCTCTTCGTTCTGGACGACGGTACCGGCGAGAGCGCGCTATATGCCCTCACCGACCGCCAGGAGCTTCTCCGCGCGGTGCGCGAGCTCGACCGCTCGGCGGACGAGAGCGTCCGCCTGCGCCAGGAGACCGAGGCGCTGATCACGGTGGGCAGACCCTTTGTGGCGCCGCCTGACGCGATGCTCAAGTCGCGCGTTTCGAAGCCCCTCGA
>JBCCLG010000237.1:0-7477 GCA_039027015.1 Acidobacteriota bacterium
CGCGGCGGAATCGCCCGCGGCGCGGCGCCTAGACTCTCACAGGCTAAGCTCCCCTCTGTATGATCGATCAAGAACCACGGCCCGACGCTCCCCGCGATCCCGAGGAGCTGCCGCTCGCGCCTCACGCCGAGAATTCCGCCAGTCCGGAAGACCAGCCTGCGGCCTCCGAGATCTCGACGGAAGCCACGGGGCGCTTTGAGACCGGAGAGCGCTCGGAAGCCGAAGAGCGCTTCGATACCGGAGAGCGCGCTCTCGACCCGCGCTGGGTGGCCAATCAGCGTCTCCGCGCCTCGATCTTCCTGACCCTCGTTCTGGGGGTGACCTTCCCGCTGGTGGTCGGCTTCGTTCTCGGCTCCTCCGGCTGGCGGTTCGCGGTCGTGCTGCTCTGGCTCGCCGCGGCGTGCTTTCTCGCGGCGCGCGCCTGGTGGTGGCCGGCGGTGCGCTACCGGCATATCTCCTACCGCCTCGACGCCGACAAGCTGGTGATTCGCCGAGGCGTTTTCTGGCGCTCGGAAGCCCTGGTGCCGCGCACTCGAGTGCAGCATACCGACGTCACCCAGGGGCCGATCCAGCGCCAGTTTGGGCTCGGCACCCTGACCGTGCACACCGCGGGAACCCAATTCGCCGCCGTGCCCCTCGGAGGCCTGGCCTACGAGACCGCGCTCGCGCTGCGCGATCAGCTCACCGACCACGAGACGGCCGATGGAGTCTGAGGACGCGGTTTCCCAGACCCCGGAGCCCGGGCTCGGCGCCCCGGCCCCGGCCGTCGCGGCGGCGACGGACTTCCGGTCGCTGCCGGCGGTCGCGCTGGCCTTCCTGCTGCTCGGCAACGCGCGCTCCCTGGTTCTGCCCCTCGTCGCCTTCTTGGCCTGGCCTCGCGGGCTCGTCTTTTGGTTCTTCCTTATGCTGCTGCCCGCGGTGGCCTCCAGCCTGGCGCACTTCTTCACCTTTCGCTACCGCCTCGAGGACGACCAGATGGTGGTGCGTCAGGGGCTGCTGAACCGCCAGGTGCGCACGATTCCGTTCGATCGCATTCAGAATATCGACCTCGTGCAGGGTCCCCTGCAGCGCCTCGCCAAGGTTTCGGAGGTTCGCCTCGAGACCGCCAGCGGCGGCAAGCCCGAGGCCGTGATGCGGGTGCTGCGCGAGGAAGAGATCGCCAGGCTGCGCGAGGTGATCGCCCGCCACCGGGAGAGCGCCGAGCCGCGGGCGGCGGTCAACGCCCCGCGAGCGGCCGAGGAGGAGACCGCCGCTCCGCCCCTGGTGCAGCAATCGACCGGCGACCTGGTGGCCCTGGGGCTGCTCTCGGGCCGAGCCGGGCTGGTGCTCGCCGCCGGCCTCGGCTTTCTGCACCAGGTGGGCTTTTTCGAGGACGCGGACCGCTTCGCCTTCCTCACCGAACGCCTTCCCGGCTTCGTGGGCGAGCTCGACCTGAGCACCTGGATCAACCGCGGTCCGCTGGCGCTTCTCGTTGCCGGCCTGCTGGCGCTCGTCGCCCTCGTGGTCCTCGCGCGCCTCCTCTCGGTGCTGTGGATTCTCATCACCCTGCACGGCTTCAGGCTCGAGGATCGCGAAGACGATCTGGCGACCCGCTACGGCCTGTTCACTCACATCACCGCCACCCTGCCCAAACGCCGCATCCAGCTTCTCTCCACCCATCGCCCCTTCCTGGGACGCCCGTGGGGCCTGGTCTCCACGCGGGTGGAAACCGCCGGAGGCTCGGCGTCGGACGATTCAGGGCCTGGAGCCGCCCGGCTTTGGCTGGCGCCGCTGCTGCGCGAGATCGAGCTCCCGCCGGTTCTCTCGCGCACCCTCCCTTCTCTCGACCTCGAGCAGGTGCGCTGGCGGCCGCTTTCTCCCGCGGCCCCCGCGCGACTCGCTCGCCTGCGCGCGCTCGTGGCCTCGGTGGCGGCGCTGCCGGTGGTGGTGCTGGCCTGGCCCTGGGGCCTTCTGGCGCTCCTCGCCCCGCCCCTCGCCGCCTGGCACGGCTGGCGCTGGGCCCAGCTCTCGGCCTGGGGCTGGATCGATCCACCAGAGGGCGGCGGGCAGCGCGCGGTGCTCTTCCGCTCGGGCGCCCTGGGCGTGCGCGAAAGCCTGGTGCCTCTGCCCAAGATCCAGTGCGTGTCGGTTCGCAGCTCGCCCTTCGATCGGCGCTGGGGCATGGCGTCCGTGGAGGTCGACACCGCCGGCAGCAGCGGCGAGCACCGCGTCGATATTCCCTATCTCGAGCGCCGCGACGCCGAGAAGCTGGCGGCCTCGCTTTCGCGGCAGGCGGCCTCCACCACCTTCCATTGGTGAGCGCGCCGCCCGCCGCTAGTCGATCAGCTCGCCGAAGGGCTCAAGCTGCGCCTCGATCGCCTGACGATCCCCCGCCACCGCCAGCACCATATTTTCCGGCTGGAGATACCCGCTCACGGTGCGCTGCACCTGTTGGGGAGTGACCTCCCGAAGCCGCCGCGTGTAGGTCTCGAGATGGCGCCTGCCGCCAAGACCGTGGAAGTCCACGTAGTCGAGCTGCCGGGCGATGCTGGCCGCCCCCGAGTTGACGCGCACGAACAGGCCGCTCAGGTAGGTCTTGACGCCCTCGAGCTCGGCCGCCGGAGGAGGCTCGGCGCTCAGGCGCTCGATTTCCTTCACCACCTCCTGCAGCGCCGCGCCCGTATGGGGGGTGTCCACGTAGGCCCGCAGCGCCCAATACGCGGTTTGGTAACGCGGGAAGGTGGTGGTGTGAGGCGAGTAGGTGTAGCCCTTGTCTTCGCGCAGGTTGGCGACAATGCGCGAGCCGAAGTAACCGCCGAGAAGAGCGTCGGTGACCAGCAGCTTCAGATAGTCGGGGTGCGACGGATCGATCACCGGCAGGCCGAATCGGATGGCCGACTGGGCGGCGCCGGGCCTGTCGACCAGGCGCACGCGACGGCCGCGATACTCGACCTCGGGCACGTTCGCGGTCGGCGGCCGCCCGGCACGCCATCCCGCGAAGGCTCGCTCAACCGCCGAACGCACCGCCTCCAAATCGAAGAGCCCGACCACATAGAGGGACACTCGACGCGCGCCGTAGTGGTGGGCGTAAAATTCCTGGGCCTGCTCGAGGCAATAGCTCGAGAGCAGCTCGTCGGTGGGAAAGGTGCGACCGTAGGGGTGATCGCCATAGAGCACGCGGAAGAAATGCATGTTGGCCAAAGTGGCGGGCCGGGTCCGGCTGTCCGCCAGGCGGAGCAGCTTATTCTTCTGCACTCTGGAGAATTCAGACTCCGGAAAAGCCGGCGCCGTGACCACCTGGCCGAGCAGCTCGATCAGCTGAGGGGCCCTCTCCGAGAGGCCGTCGGTCGTCAGGGTGGTGGCGTCGAGCCCGACCCTGACGCTGAGCTCCCCGCCCGTGAGGGCCACGGCGCGCGCCAGGCCGACGCCGTCGAGATCGCCGGCACCCTCCTTGAGCAGAGCTCCCGCCAAATCCGAAAGCCAGATCTCGCCGGCGCTCTCGTCGATGTTGCCGGTGCGCACCACCAGACGCACCTCCACCTTGGGGACGCGGCCGAAGGGCACCAGGGTCGCCCGCATGCCGTTGTCGAGGGTCCAGGACGTGGGGGTCGGAAGCACGAAGTCCTTGGGCTTACCGGCGGTGATCATCCTTCGCCTCCTTGTTTTTGCCCGCGTCCTTGGGGCCGACGTGGACCTCGAAGACCGAGCGCTGCTCGGGCTTTAAATACTGCTGGGCCACCCGCTGCGCCTTCTCGGGCGTGATCGCGCGCAGCCGGCCGTCGATGCGGTTGATCCGCCCGGGATCGTCGAAGAAGAGCGCGAAACAGGCCAGAAGGTCCGCCCGCTCGGTGAGGTCCGAGAGCTGGTCGAGAAAGACCGAGCGCATCTGCACCTGGGCGCGCTCGAGCGTCGCCTGATCCACCGGCCGCTCGCGCAGCGAAGCGATGACCGATTCGATCACCCGCAGGATGTCGTCTGCCTGATGCTCCGCATCGTGATGCAGGGACGCCGTCCACAAAACCGGCCCCTCCACCTCGTAGAGCGTCCCGAGGGGGCTATTGACGCCGCCGGACACCCAGGACGTCAGGCCGCGTTTCTGCACCAGCTCCTCGTGCAGCAGGCTATCTGAGCCCTGGAGCAGGATCTCGTCGAGCAGGCCCATGACCAAATAGGCCTCGCTGTCTCGCTCGGGCATGGCGTAGGCCACCGCCAGGGCGGGAGTCGGAGCCAGAGGATCGACCTTCGAACCTCTGCGCTCGGACGTTTGCGGCGTCTCGCTCGTATCGGGCTTTTGCGCCAAATTCGCCGCCGGCACGGGCCCGAAATAGCGCTCGACCCAGCCGCGAGCGTCGGCGGTCTCGAAGTCGCCGGCGATCACCAGAACGGCGTTGTTCGGCCCGTAATAGTCGGCGAAGAAGGCCGAAGCTTCCTCGAGGGTCGCCGCCTCGATGTCGGCGAGCTCGCCGTAGAAATTGTGCGCGTTGTGCCAGTTGGAGAAGGCGACCCGCGGGATGTCGAGCCATGGGAAGCCACCGTAGGCTTTGTCGAGAACCTCGTTCTTGACCTCGCTTTTGACCACGCCCTGCTGATTCTCGAGGATCTCCTGATCGATCTCGAGACCGCGCATGCGGTCGGCTTCCGCCCATAGGACGGTCTCCAGCTCGTGGGAGGGCATTTCGGAAAAGTACTTGGTGAAGTCAAGGCGGGTCGCGCCGTTGAGGGTGCCGCCCCTTTCGAGCACCAGGTGGGCGAACTCCATCTTGTCCAGATTCTCAGAGCCCTGAAACATCAGGTGTTCAAAAAGGTGAGCGAAGCCGGTGCGCCCCTGAGGCTCGTGACGAAATCCGACGTGGTAGTAGACCGTGACGTTGACGAGGGGCACCGTCGAGTCGGGCGAGAGCACCACCTTGAGACCGTTGCTCAGGGCGAAGTACTCCACCGCAATCTCGAACCCGCCGCCTCCAGCCTCGGGCGGCTCGGGAGCAGAAGCCTCCGACGGAGGAAGGGTCTCCGGCGGAGGAGAGATCTCCGGTGGAGGAAAGGTCTCCGGCGGAAGAGAGGTCTCCGGCGGAGGAAAGGCCTCCGGCGACGACGGAGCCGTCTCGGCGGCGCCGCAGCCGCTCAGGAGCGCTAGAAGCGCGAGCAGCGCCAGCGCTAGGAACGCCGAAGCCGGCCCGGCGACGACGAGCGGATGGACCGAGGCTCGCGGGCTCGATCGACTCAACATAAAGGGCTCCTCTCAAGGCATCACAGACCCCCGATAGTGCCGGGCAGGTCTTCCTCTCTACGACCCCGGGACTCGGGCCGTTGGTTCCCGGGCTGGGCCCGGGAACCCTCAACAACCACTCCGCTTCGCGGCGAATCAGCGCCGGCGGCGGGTTCGCCGCTCGACCCGATCGAGCAGATCCTCGTGGCGCTCGACGAAGAGATCACTGGCCACCAGATTGCGGCCCAGGGAGGCGCAGGCGCGCTCGCTGTCGCGCTCGTTCGAGAGACAAATGTCGAGATCCTCGAGATCGTCGTCGCGATCGGCGCGGCTGGGGGTCACGTAGCCGTAGAGGTCGCGGTACATGCTGTCGAGAAGCGTTTCCCGCAGGCGATCGAGATCCCTGCTGCGGCCCCGCTCCTCCTCCACCCGGCGGAGCACCTCGTAGCGAAACTCGTCCGAGGTGGTCAGCCGGGTGGCCACGTCTTCGACGCCGCGCAGACCGTCGCGCAGCACGGAGTCGACGTAGCCCTCGGCGGTACCCGCCCCGAGAGGCCGACGCAGGATGCCCTCAAAGAGCAGCCCCACCAGCTCGGCCGCCGCGTCCCGGGAGGTTCCGCGGCTTGGGGCCGGGGTAGGCGCGGGGGCGGGAGCGGGCGCGGGGGCGGGTCGGTCGACGGAAGACACGGCGAAGGTCACCACGCCCTGCCGGCAGCCCGCGGGAACGCGGCTGAGGTTGCCGGGCGGCTTCACGGCCTCGATGCGGTAGCCGAGACGGGCGGTACCCGGCTCCTGGGCGGTGATCACCACCCGGCCCGAGCGCCGGTCGTCGGCGTTCTGAGCCTTCATGCGCAGATGGCGCAGCACGTCGCGGGCCTTGCCGCCGAAGCCGAAGGCGCCCGGGTAGCCGATCTCCGCGGAGGTCGAATAGCGGTTGCTGCCGCGCGCCAAAGTGTGGATGTAGAGGTGGACCTCCTCGCCGCTCGTGACCTGCAGGGTCTCGCCCGGGGTGTACCAGGAGGCCTCGGCGCCCTTGCGCCACAGGCGATACTGAACTTCGGAGCAGTCCTGGGCCAGCGCTGCTCCGGCGCTCAGCCCGGAGAGGCTGAGGGCCAGAACGAGGAAGCGGGCGATCGAGCCGCTGCCGAAAATGTTGCTGTTCGTGGATGTGCTCACCGTTTAGATCCTCCTCAAAGAAACGTCCTCAAAAAGGGACGTTCAGGGTCGGTCATCGCGTCGGGGTTGAGCCGGCAAGGGGGAGGCCGGCGCGGTCCACGCCTCGGTCGGCGCGTCTCGCACCCTCAGACAGGTCGCTCTGCAAGGTCAGGGCCAGGGTGGCATCTCACTATAATCGAACCATGACGCGGGAGATCGCGCCGCCCCGAGGGCGAGCGCTTCAGGGGCGAGCGCCAGGACGGGGGACGCGGCGCGGGCGATGGGTCCGCGCCGCCCGAATCGGGCCGAGGCCTTGAGTCCGAGTCGAGCCGCGAGCGGCCGGCTGCTGATATCCGGCGCGGCGCGTCTCAGGCTCGAGGCGGCCGAGCGGTGGATCGCCAGGCGCCGGGACCGGGCCCCCCTCGTTCTGGCCCCAACCCGCGGCGCCGCGCAGGACTTTCTGCGCGCCGCCGCGCGCGGCGGCCGCGGCCTGCTGACCCTCGAGCGAACGACGCCGCTGGCGCTCGCCGGAGAGCTGGCGGTGGAGGAGCTGGCCGCGTCGGGATCGGTCGCCGTCACCGGCCTGGGCCTCGAGGCCGTGGCGGCCCGCGCCGTGGCCCGCACCTCCGACCAGCTGGGATATCTAGCGCCGGTGTCGGCCTCTCCGGGCCTGCCGCGGGCGCTCGTCGAAACGCTCCAGGAGCTCCGCCCTCACGGCGTCAGGGCCGAGAGGCTGGAGGCTCTGGGAGGCGGCGGGGGCGATCTCGCCCTTCTGGCCCGGGCCTTCGAGGCCCTGCTCGAAGAAAGCTCGCTGGCGGATCCACCGGCCCTTCTCGAAATCGCCTGCCGGGCCCTCGAGGGCCGCCAAGAGCGGGCTGCAGGATCCCCTCTCCTGCTGCTCGACCTCTCCCCCGCCTCGCCGCTCGAGGAGCGCTTCCTCACCGCCCTGTGCCATCACCATCGGGAGCCGAGCGGCGAGGCCGCGAACATTCTGGCGGTGGCGCCGGCGGGCGACATCAGGGGGATCGCGCGCCTCGAGAGGGCCCTCGGCGCCCGCGCCGAGGCTGTCGAGAAGGAAGCCGGTGAGGGGCCGCTCGACCGGCTGCGTCGGCGCCTCTTCTCGGCCGCCGACGCAGC
>JBCCLG010000238.1:0-7442 GCA_039027015.1 Acidobacteriota bacterium
ACCGTACAATACGGCAACGGGCCCGCTGCCCCTGGCACGAGCAGCCTCGATCCCTTTATTGATCTTCGAGACTCCTTTCCGCCCCGCGGCAGCGGCGCGTGGGCGCGGCTCCGGCCGCGACTCCTCGGATACCCCATGCTCGATTCCTCGTCGGAGGTAGCGTGAGTCGGAAAATCCCACAGCGAACAGGCACGACCAAGGCGGATCTGGTCGACGCCGTCTACAGGCGGCATGGCGCCCTCACCAAGGCCGAGGCCACCAAAGCCGTCGAGGCGATTTTCTCGACCGTGAAGAGCAGCCTGCAGGACGGGCGGTCCGTGCGCATTCGCAACTTCGGCGTCTTCGAGGTCAGCGAGCGAGGCGGCCGCACCGGCGTCAATCCGGCGAGCGGCGAGCGCATGTTCATCCCCCCGAGGACCGGCCTGACCTTCAAGCCCTCCAGGCATTTGAAGATCGTTCTCTCAGACGACGAAGAGCGCTGAGCGAGCAGCAGCCCGCGAGCCGGAGCACCGTGGCCAAAAAACTCTTCTACAAGATCGGCGAAGCGTGCAAGCTCGTCGACATTCAGCCCTACGTGCTGCGCTATTGGGAGACCGAATTCCCCTTTTTGCAGCCCGAAAAGAGCAAGTCCGGGCAGCGGGTTTACAGCGAGCGCGAGCTTGAGATCGTGCGGCGAATCAAGGAGCTGCTCTACGAAGAGGGCTACACGATCGCCGGGGCCAAGAAGAAGCTCGAGAGCGAGTTGCGAGACGGTGACGACGGCAAGCCGCGCGTCGTGCGGACCTCGGAAACGGCCGCCGAGGCCCCGAGCCCGATCCTCGCGCCCGAGGCGGCCGAGGAGCTTGACAGCGCCCGTGAAACGATTAAAACTCTGCGGGCCGGAGTGGAAGAGGCCTTGGGCCAAGCCCGAGAAATCCTCGACCGGCTCGACCCGAAGGCCTCCTGAGGCAGACTCTAAACCCCGAAACGTCTGCTTCGAGCCTCGAGCGAATCAATCGGGACGTGGCGCAGTCTGGTAGCGTACCTGAATGGGGTTCAGGTGGTCGCGAGTTCGAATCTCGCCGTCCCGACCATTTCTCATTTTCCGCACGACACGAACGAGTTATGCAGCCATTGCAGGGTCGCCTCGACGCCTCGGGGAGACGCTTCGCGGTCGTCGCCTCCAGGTTCAGATCACGCCTCGCCGACCGGCTTCTTTCCGAAGCGGCTGAATCGCCGCGTCGTCGCGGCTCGAGACGGAGCGCTCCTCTCACGGCCGGACCGCAGTGCGGACCTCGAAGAGTGAGCCTCAAGTGAGTAAGGCGCAGCAGCGCAAGGGGCGCGCGGCCGGGAAACGGCGCCGCGCTCGCGAGATGGCGGTCCAGATGCTCTACCAGCAGGAGTTGGGCGGCGCCGAGCTGCACCAGATCTTTGCCGTATTCGACCTCGAGGACTACCTCGAAGAGACCAGCGGCGAGAACGAGGATCCCTCCAGGCTGCGCGGCGTCGAAGAATCCTTTGCGTACGCCAAGAAACTCGTGGAAGGCACGCGCGATCACCACCAGGACATCGATGACCTGATCCGCAAGCACGCCGAGAACTGGCGTCTCGAGCGGATGCCCTCCATCGACCGCAACATCCTGCGGCTGGCGCTCTACGAGATGCTGCACGAAGAGAGCGTGCCCAAGGTGGTGATCGTCGACGAGGCCATCGAATTGGCCAAGCTCTTCGGCAGCGAGAATTCTGGCCGGTTCGTCAACGGCCTTCTCGATGGCGTTCTAAAGTCCAAGGCTCTGGAGCGTGTCGGCTAGGCTGCCGGCGCCGCGGGCTCGCGGGTGCGCGGCGCGGCTCACGGCCAGCAGCCCTTTAGCCTCGGCGGGCGTCGCGCTCCTCCTGCTGCTGGGGTCGCTCCTACCCGCTCCGTCCGCGAACGCTGAGGGCGTCGCCGTTGAGGGTGAAGACTTCGTTCGAGCCCTGCCGCCGGCAGGAGCTCGCGTCGCCGCGTACGAAAACGCCGGCTATCGGCTTATGACCGAGAACGGCGAGGTGCGGATCGAGGTGCAGACCGATCCGATTTATAGCCGCTCGCGCTACCGGCCCGCCGGCGACGCGGCCGACGAGGAAGATCGCGAGCCCGACGAGGTCGTCGGCAGGCTGGCCCGAGCGCTGGCGTCCGGCGCCCACACAGAGTACGAGGCCGCCTCGAGAATTTTTGGGTGGATTGCCCGCAACATCGAGTACCGGCTCGACAGGGAGCTGCCGCAAAGCGCCGAGGCGGTCCTCGAACGGCGCAGCGGCTACTGCACGGGCGTTGCCCGACTCGCCGTGGCTCTTCTGCGGAGCGCGGGCGTCGAGGCCAGGGAAGTCGCCGGCTACGTCGTGGGAGATGAGTCGTTCGGTCAGCCCCACGGCTACCACCGCTGGGTGGAGACCTACCTCAGCGACGTCGGCTGGGTGTTTAGCGACCCCCTCTACAGCCATCACTACGTACCCGCGACGTACCTCAGGCTGGATTCCGAGAAGCTCGACCTCGATAGAGGCGTGCACGGACTTCTCCTCGAGCGTCAGGAAAGCGTCGCTCCGGTGGACCTCTACCCACCGGGCACCCGAGGCATCCGCGCTCGGCGTAACGACGAGCGCCGTCTCGCGGCCTCGCTGCGCGTTGCCGTCGAAAGCGAGTCGAGCGGCGTGGCGGTACTCGAGAGCTCCTCGAAGCGCTGGCGGCATGCGCTGGTTGCCGGCGAAACGACTTTCGTGGGCTTGGCTCCGGGAGACTACCGCCTCGCCGTGATCGTCGCCGGCGCGACCCTCCAGCGCGAGCTGACGGTCGTCGGCAGGCAGCGGCGAACTCTGCTCCTGGACGCCGCGGCGATTTCCAGTCGCTCCGCTCCGAGTCAGCCCTCGCGTCCGCCGAGGGCGACACCAGCGGAGCGAGCCGCCGTCCGATGAAGGCGAGAATTCCGACTCTGGTGCTTCGTGACAAACTAGGCCAAATCTGAGATGGAGACCTCGATGATTCCCAAAACCCCCGAGCGGCTGACCTCCAGGCGCCTCGCAGATTCTCCCCCCTCAAGGCCTACCGTTTACGGCCTCGAGTCCCGTCGTCTGGCGCTATCGATCCTCAAGGCTGCGGCTTTGGGCCTCGCGCTGCTGGCGTTGAGCGGCTGCGGATACACGCTGGTTGGGCAGGCGAGCAATTTACCCGAAGATATCGAAGAGGTCTTCGTGGCTCCCCTGGAGAACTCCACATCTCGGCAGCAGGTGGAGCAGGTTCTAACCCAGGCCATCATCGATGAGATGGTGACCCGGAGGCGGTTTGAGGTCATCAACTCCCGGGAGCGCGCGGACGCCATTTTGCGCGGCCGGGTCACGGGCTTTGAGGTTCGCCCTGTGACCTTCGACGCCGAAGGTCTGGCCGACAACTTCGAAGTCTCGATCACCGCCGACATGGCCTTTGAGCGGCCTAAGGTCGAGGGGCAGGACGAGGCCGAGGTGATCTGGAAGAACTCCCGCTATATTTTCCGGGAGGACTACGAGCTGGGTGAGTCCGGCACCAGCTCGGATTTTTTCGATGCCGAAGACGTAGCCATCGAAGAGACCTCTGTCCGTTTTGCCGAGACGCTGGTCACGGACCTTCTCGAAGGTTTCTAGGCGAGGGCGCCCCGTGCCCGCGAGCTTTCAGCAGGTGAGCTGAGCCAGGCCGGCCTGCGGTCCGTGAGACCACGAAAAAGCCTCCTTTCGCTCAAAGCGGAAGGAGGCTTTTTGATTGGCAGAGGGCTTCGCTAGATAGGCTGTGCGTTCACTCGCTCCAGGCCCCTGCGGCGGCTGATCAGCCCATCGCCGCGACGGCGCGGGTCAGGCGAGATTTGGTGCGCGCGGCGGCGTTGCGGTGAATGACGCCTTTTTGGGCCGTGTGATCCACCAGGCTGAGGGTCGAGGGAAGCAGCTGGCGAGCGGCTTCGGCCTCGCCTTCGGCGATCGAGGCGCGAAGCTTCTTGACCGCGGTGCGGTAGCGCGACAGGTGGGCTCGGTTGCGCAGGGTGCGGACCGCGGTTTGGCGGATCCGCTTCTCGGCAGACTTATGATTAGCCATGAATTCTTTTCTTCCTTATGCGAGCCGAAGGCGACTCTCGTTCTTGGTGCGCGGCCCGGTTGCGTGCCCGTGAGTGGGGGCGATCGTCGATCTCTCGGAGGAGTCGTGCCGGGCTCGTGGGGGAGGAGGGGATGGAAGCTTGCGCGGCGTTGTTTGGCTGAGCCGGAATGTGATTCGTCAAGGGCCCGGGCAAAAGCTGGCGGTTCTAAGGCCCGGAGCGCGCGCGGAGGCGCGATTATAGGTGCCCTCAACAGGAGACGTCAAACCCCAGCTCTTCGAGCCTTTGCTTGGCGAGAAGCGCTTCGTCAGTGCCCGCGAAGTCGCAGGCTACGGCTTTGAGAACCTCGACCGCCTCGTCTCTCTGACCCAGCTCGAGCCGCGCGTAGGCCTTCTTGAGCTGGGCGCTGGCGGCCCTGTCGGAAGCCTCGAATTTTTGAAGAACCTCGTCGAAGCGCTCGACGGCCTGCCTGAATTTGCCCTGGCGGTAGTAGCACTCGCCAAGCCAGTAGGTAGCGTTGTCCGCCAGCGCGGTTTCCGGATGATCCTCCAGGTATTGGCGGAAGCCGAGGATCGCGAGGTCGAGGCTGCCCGCCACGTAGTCCCCATAGGCGGTGTCGTAGAGCGCCTGGGGGTCGCTGGAGCCGGCCTGGGGCTGGCGGCGTCTCTCGGTCGGCGCCCCGGTACGCGTCCGCCGCTCCTGCTCGGCCTGACTGCGCGCCGCCCGCAGCTCCTGGTTGGTCGCCGTGATCTGCTGGGCTAGCTGGGCGAGCCTGAAGTTGGTGTCGTCGAGCTTGGCCTGCAGGCGCTCCACTTCTTCGGTCATCTCGGCAAGGTCGGTGCCGACGTCCGTCTGAGCGCGCACGAGGCTCTGCAGCCGATCGCTTAGAAGTCGCTCGATGGCCTCGATATCGTCTGCGGTCGGGGACTCCTTTTTCAGCTCCAGGACGGTCACCTGAACGTCGCGGATCTGGGTCTCGAGGCTCTGCAGGTCGGTTTTCGACACACAACCAAGGGCCGACATCGCGAGGATCGCGATGCCGGCCTTGGGAAGCGCTCTAGCCTTCGATATGAGGGTCGCCAACAGTGCTACCGAGGAACGTGCGCTCTTCGAGGGCAAGAGGGTCGCGTCGCGCTGCGCCGCGGGCTCAGTTGCGGCCCGAGATCACGAAGCGGGCGCGGCGGTTCTTCTGCCAGCAGCCTTCGTTCGACTCGGTGCAGAAGGGACGCTCTTCGCCGTAGCTGATCACCCGGAAGCGGTTCTGCGATACTCCGAGGGAGGCCAGGTAGTCGAGCGCGGTCGTCGCGCGGCTCTCGCCCAGGGCGAGGTTGTACTCGTTGGTGCCGCGCTCGTCGCAGTGGCCTTCGAGGGTGAACTGCAGACCGCGACCTTCGGCGGAGTTCATGAACTCCGCATTCTTTGCGAGGCGCTCGCGAGCTTCGGGGCGCAGGTCAAATTTGTCGAAGTCGTAGAAGACATCGCCGATGAGGCCCTGGCTGCGAAGGTCAGCCTCAAGCTCCTGGATGGACTTCTCCGGCTTTTTCTCCGTCTCGTCGACGGGAGGCGCAGGCTCGGGCCGGGCCGGAACGTCGGTCGTCGGGGCGGTCGTTTCGGTCGTCGGCGGGGGCTGCACGACGACGTCATCTTTCTTGCTGCAGCCGGTAACAAGCAAGACAGCGGTCAGTAGCGTCGCGAGCACGATCCATTTCCGATCCATACGCATTCTCAGGCGGCCTCCTCGGATGATCCTTTGGCGAGAGAGTTCTGGTTTGTGTTGCGAAGATAGCAGAATCGATGCCAGGCCTCAAGAGCGGTTCGCTCCAAAAAACCTGCTGACAAGCGCTTTTACGGGCCCCGTTCGCGCGAGCGCCACGGCGGCCCTTGAGCCCCCACCGGGGCCCTTCACTGGCGGGGGAAGTTAGACCACGAGGGGCCCGAAGAATTGCCCTGGTGGGTGAGCTGGCGCCAGTCGCTGCCGTCGCGGTTCATGACGTAAACCTGGCTGGTGGAGCCCCGCCGAACCGTGAAGGCGATTTTGGAACCGTCGGGGGAGAAAGTCGGCTCCTCGTAGCTGTCTTCACCGTTGGTGAGAAGGGTCGTTTGCAGATCCACGAGATTGGTGATGGCGATCTTGAACTTGCGACCGTGACGGCTGGCGTAGGCCATGCGCAGGCTGTCTGGGCTCCAGGTGGCGCCGTCGTTGTAGTCGCCCTCAAAGGTCACCCGCCTGACGTTGGAGCCATCGGCGTCCATGACGTAGATATTCGGACGTCCCGACCGGCTTGAGGTGAAGGCGATCTTGCTGCCGTCTGGGCTCCAGGCCGGGTTGGTGTCGATGGCGCGGGAGCGGGTCAGGCGCACGGGTGTGCTGCAGGGAATGGGGCAGGTGTAGATGTCGACGTTCGATCCCTGGCTCGAGGCGAAGGCCAGGCGCGAGCCGTCGGGCGAGAAGGAGGGCGAGAGGTTGAGGGTCCCTTCGCGGTAGATGGGCACCTTGCTGCCGGAGGCCAGATCTACGTAGTAGAGCCCCGGCGGCCCGGCGAAATACGACATGTAGGCAATCCGCTCGCCCGCAGGGCTCCAATCGGAGTAGCCGCTGGTCGACTTATGGCCGCTGATACGCCTTTGGTTGCGGCCGTCGTAGTCCATCAGGTGCAGCTCCTGAAAGCCGTCGCGATCGCTCTGGAAGGCCAGGGTCGTGAGCGTCAGGCTGGGGCGGCCGGAGAATTGGTAGTGCAGCGCGTTCGAGAGGTAGTGCGCGATCAGGCGCGCCTGCTCGAGAGTGCCGCGATAGCGCTTGCCGAGGATCGACTGGCGGCTCGGCAGGTCGTTCACCCAGCCGTCGAGCACCAGCTTGCCGTCCTCCATCTTGATCTCGGTCTGCAGCACCACCTGGTTGCCGAGGGAGATGTACTGGTCAAAGTCCTGATCGCGATCCCCGGTCAGCACCAAAACCGAGAGTTCCGTGGTGCCCTGAACGTTGAACAAGATCATCTGGTCGAGATCATCTCGCAGGGTTTGCTCGACCTCCCTGGCGGCCTGCAGGGCGTCGCCGGTCAGCGACGGATCGATCTTGGCGGCGGGGAAGGCCACCCGAACCCGCTTGAGGGTCTGCGTGGTGATCACCAGGTCCCAGATATCGCCGCCCGCCTGCGGGTCCTGAGCGCGACTCTCGCCGGCCACGGTGAGAATCAGTGCGGCGAGCAGGCCCGCGGCTATCGAAGGGACCGCGAGGCGGCGGCGGGCCGCCGGTCCGGCGGCTTTTCTCGGGTGAGATTGCGGGTCGTCGTGCTGGGACGTATTTCTCATGTCGTCTCGGTGCTCGTGTGTGCGTGCATGCTTCTCAAAGGGGCGGCGGCGGGCGTGGGCCGG
>JBCCLG010000239.1:0-7436 GCA_039027015.1 Acidobacteriota bacterium
AGGAGGGCGGCGCCGGCGAAGGTCAGCGGATCGTAGGTCTCAATCCCGAAGACCATGCTTCTGAGCAGTCTGGCCGCCGCCAGCGCGGCCCTCCTGCTGGCGGCGGTCGCGGCGGCCGCCTGCCTGGCGCCGGCCTACTGGGCCACCAGGGTCGACCCCATGAAGGTGCTCCAGGACGACTGAGGCGCCGCCGCGGGGACGGCGCCCTGGGCCCCGAGCGGCCCGGCCTCAGGAATCTGAGGCCACCAGATCTGCGCTGAAGCCGCCGGCGCCGCCCCACAGAACCTGTGAGCAGCACACGGCGACTCCGAGCGGCAGCACGATGACCGGCTCATCCGGCCAGTCGTGCACCACGTGGGCGTAGACCGCGGCGATCATGATCACGATCGACGTCAGGGCGCTGATGCGCGCGTAGAGGCCGAGCACCAGGGAGACCCCGGCGACCACCTCGAGAATCGGCACCAGCTGCGCGAGAAACTCGGCCATGGGAAAGTTGGCGCCTTCAAGAATCGGAAACATCGGCGCGGTCCCCAGAATGTGCTGGGCGCCGATTCCGATCAGCGGGATCGCGGCGATGATCCTCAAGACGGTGAGGTGCCGGGCGGTGGAGGTCTGGCGGATATTCAAGGGAGCTCCTCTCGGACTCAAACTTCGAAGATGGGGACGAAGCCGTCGGGGGTTTCCTCGACGAGCAGAAAGTGGAAGCCGCGGCGGGCGCTCATTCTCACGAAGCCCTCATAGCCCATGGACTTATCGAAGCCGAAGAGGCGATTGCCCCAGCCCTTCTTGATCAGGCTGCGGTAGGCCTCGAGGACCGCAGAGTCGAGCGAGCGGGCGACCAGGATGACCCCTCCGATATCTCCGTTCTTGAGGCGGGCCTCCTTCGCGGCCACCACCCGATCGACGAATTTCTGGAAGCACTCCACGTCGAGATCCGGAATGCGGTGGGCGAGATGCAGGACCTTGCCGTTGGCGTCGCCGGTCACCAGGTCGAACTCTCCGGCGTCCTGGAGCTTGGCGTGGATCTTCAGCTGGCGAACCTCCAGCAGCCAGTCGCCCAAATACTTCCACCCCGCGCCGAGGCGCCTTTCAACCATGACTTTCGGCAGTTCACCGAACAGCCAGGAGGCAACCCGTCCCGCGGGGGCATCGGCCAGGGAGAGGCTGTCGCGCCTAATGTCCTCGAGGCGCGGCGAGAAAGTCCACACCGCCTCGCGGCCCACCATCGGCAGCACCCGGGTCAGGCTCATCGAACCGCTGCCCTCCTGGGCTTTGTCGGGGATCGCCGCCCGCACCTCGAGATTCGAGGCCTTGAAGGCGTAGCGAAACCACACCGCCGGCGGCAGCACCTGACGCTCGAGAACATCCGCCGACGCGGCCACGCCGCCCAGCCACTGATTCCACTCGGTGCCCCGGGGATTTTCGTCCCAGCCGTCGGATACGAGAGCCAGGTCCGAGCGGCCGTCGTCGAGCAGCACGGAGGCCCAGCGCTCGCCTTCGCGCAGGATCATCAGCCCCGAGAAGCCCTCTTCGAGCAGCTTGCCGGCGAAGGCCGGGAGGTTGACCACGCTGGTGTCGAGACCCTGATGCTTGGGCGCCGAGGCGTGGAAGGCCGACGCCAAAAGGCAGATCATCTGCGCGCTCCAGCCGCTCGGCGGCATCGGGTGCACCTCGGTTTGGGCGCGCTCGGGAAGCTCCACGTCGCCGCTGGCCTGCACCTCGTTCGGCCCAAGAGCCGCCACCACGACCCCCGCAGAAACCAGCAGGCCGACGTCGCCAAAGCGCGCCAGGCCGGAGAACGCCTCGGCGTGCAGGGGCGTTTCGAGCAGCTTGCTGAAGAAGCTCTCGCGGTCCATCTGCCCCATATCGCGGGACGGCCAGCTGCGCATCAGCTCGAGCACGGTGACGTTGGCCGACGGCGCGGTCGACATGACGATGCTCGCGGGCGCCGTCATCAGGCGGGTGGTCCACTTGGTCTCGGCCAGCGACCGGGACTCCATGGGGCCCCGCACCGCCTGCTTGAGAGCGTCGGCCATCTCGAGGGCGCTGTCGAATCGGTCCTGGGGCCGCTTGTTGAGGGCCTTGAGGCACCAGGCCTCCACGTCGGCCGGCACTCCCGGCCAGCGGGTGCGCAGCGGCACCGGGTCCTTGTGCAGCACCGAGGTGATCAGCTCGATCAGGTTCCTGCCCTCGAAGGGCATGGCGCCGGTCAGCAGGTGGTAAAACAGCTCGCCGACGGCGAAGAGATCCGCCCGGCCGTCGACCGACCGCCCCTCCAGCTGCTCGGGAGAGGCGAATTGAGGCGTCGCCAGCACCGAGCCCGCCACGGTTTCTACTAGGTTCCGTCCGCCCTGCAGGAGGGCGATGCCGAAGTCGGTGACCTTCAGCCTACCCGTTTGGAGCAGCACCAGGTTGGAGGGCTTGAGATCGCGATGCACTACGCCGCCCTGGTGGGCGACGGCGAGAACCTCCAGAAGCTCGCCGACCAGCTGCGCCGCTCGTTCCAGGGTCAGGCTCTTCTCGCGCTGCATCAGCAGTTCGAGGGTGGTGCCCTCGAGCCACTCCATCACGATGTACGGTACGCCCTCCAGCTCACCGATCTGGTGGACCATGGTCACGCCGGGATGGCTCAGGGCGGCGGCGGCGCGGGCCTCCTGGAGGAAGCGGCGGCGCATATCGTCGTCGATCGCGCTCTCCTGGTTTCGCGGCTGAAGAAGCTTGATGGCGACCGGCCGTTCGAGGGTGGTGTCCACGGCGCGGTAGACCACGCCCATGGCCCCGGCGCCGGCCTCTCGCTCGACGCGGTAGGGAAAGGAAACGGTGGGGGCGCTCGGAAAGAGAGTCGACGGATTGGCGGCGGTCGACATGGCAAGGCTCCTGGTGGGGGATAAGGAAACGAGTCCGGGAGTGGGGGGGAGTAGAAATGAAGTTCCATTTTCTTGACGCTGCGGGCGGCCGTCAAAGCGGCCCGCCGGGGTCCGAAGCGGGCCTGCGCTCCATGCTCCTGAGAGCTGAAGCCGGGCGGCTCAAAGCCCCTCGGGGCCTGGCTTTCCAGGAAAAGTCAGAGGCCCTGCCCGCCCGCTCTCGGGGGCTTGATCGGAGGTACGACCACGCCTGTGACCTTGGCCTCATCGAGAGCCGCCTCAAAGGCGGCCAAACCGTCGCCGAGCCATCGGTCGCGCTCGGCCTCGAGCTCGAGCCACTCGGCCTCGAGGTCGGCGAGGCGCTGGCGGGCGCCGGCCGACACCGGCACTCCCGCTTCGTCCGCTTCGGAGATCAAAAAGCCCACCTGCACGTCGAGCCGGTTGGGCCAGTTGATGTCGTCGTCGAAGGTTTCGTGCCGGGTCTGGACCACCGCGTCCTCAAACGCCGACAGGTCCTTGAGCAGAGGCTCCGCGGCCGCCTCGAGGGTTTCAAGGGCCCCGGAGCCGAGGCCTTCCGCTTCGGAGGCCCTCAGCAGGCGCTCTTCAACCTGCGCCCTCACCGAGCGGGCCGCGGCGACGCTCGAGGTCAGCCGGCCAAAAAGAGCCACCGCCCGATCGAGGAAGTCCTCGAGGAAAGCGAGGTCCGCCTCGCCCGCGGGCTCGAGCCTGGGATCGGCGAGAACGCGCAGCGGCTGCTCGCGCTCCTCTTCGCCCACCCGCAGCCTGACCCGAAAATCGCCTGGCACCACCCGCGGCCCCGCCAGGCCGCGAAACAGGCGGTGCTCCGGGATGCACGGCAGGCCCTCGCGCCGGAGATCCCACACCCAGGCGTGCTGACCGGCGCCTGCCTCCGGAAGCTCCACGGGCCGGCGGCTGCGCTCCTCGAGGTTGGCCTGCCGGCAGCGGTCGACCTCCCGCTCCTCGCTGCTGTAGGTGCGGATCACCCGCCCGGCGGTGTCGAGAATCTCGATCTCGAGAGGCCCCTCGGCGTCCTCCGCCAGCCGGTAGGCCAGCACCGCGCCGGCGGGCGGCCCCGAGCTGCTCGACGCCGCATAGCGGCCCGGTCCGCCCTCGAGCCGCACGGCCGGCCTGGGAGCGAAGAGGTGCACCGGCGCCCGGGCGATCTCTGCGGTGAGCTGGCGCAGGGGCGAAAGGTCGTCGAGCACCCAGAAGCCGCGTCCCTGGGTGGCGGCCACCAGGTCCCCCTGGCGCAGCGAAAGGTCGGTGACCGGCACCTCGGGGAGATCGAGCTGCAGGCTTTGCCAGGCCCCGCCGCCGTCGAAGGAGACGAAAACGCCGGTTTCGGCGGCCGCGTAGAGAAGGCCCGCGCGCGAAGGGTCCTCGCGAACGGCGCGCACAAAGGTGTTCTCGGGCAGGCCGTCGACGATCAGCCGCCAGCTGGCACCGAAATTCTCGGTGCGCAGGATCCGCGGCGTGAAGTCGTTCGATTTATAGCCGGTGACCGAAAGGAAGGCAGAGGCCGGGCGATGGGGCGAGACTTCGATGGAGTTGATCTGCGCTTCGCCGAGGCCCTCGGGCGTCACGTTCGACCAGGTCACGCCGCCGTCGCGGCTCAGGTGAACCAGGCCGCAGTCGCTGCCGGTCCACAGTACGCCGGGCCGATGCGGCGACTCGGCCACGGCAAAGAGGGTGTTGTAAAGCTCGGCGCCGGCCTGCTCGTTGGTGATCGGCCCGCCGCTCGTGCCCTGCTTCTCGGGATCGTTGCGGGTGAGGTCGCCGCTGATCTCCCGCCAGGTGCGGCCTCGATCCCGCGAGCTCAGCAGCTTCTGGGTGCCGTAGAAGAGCACCTTGGGATCGTGCTGCGACACCAGGATCGGCGCGTTCCAGTTGGCGCGGTATTTCTGCTCGGCGCCGTCGACCCCGAAAACGTACTGCGGATACGGGCGGATGGGCGCCGAGAGCCCGGTTGCGAAGTCGAATTCGGTGAGCGTGCCGTTGATCGAGGTGGCGTAGATTTTGGACGGGTCGCTCGGGTCGAGCGCCACGTGGGCGCTCTCGCCGCCGCCGATGCTGCGCGCGTCATAGGAGCCCACGGAACCCGCGGGCGTGCGGCTGGGGATCGCCGAGGTCGACCAATCCTGCTGGCCGCCGTAAATCCAGTACGGAAAGCGATCGTCGGTGGTGACGCGGTACATCTGGGCGGTGGGCTGGTTGTCGAGGGGCGACCAGCTCTCGCCGCCGTCGAGGCTCACCGTGGCGCCGCCGTCGGTGCCGAGCGCCATGATCCGGCTCTCGCCCGGGCGGATCCACAGGGAGTGATGGTCGCTGTGGGGCGTCGCCACCGCCTCGAAGGTGCGGCCGCCGTCGATCGACTTGAGGAGGGGTACGTTGAGCACCCACACCGTCTCGGGGTCGTCGGGGTCCGCGGTGATGTGGTTGTAATACCAGGAGCGCGCCTGGATCACCCGCGTGGCGTTCTGCCGCTTCCAGCTTTCGCCGCCATCCTCCGACCGGTAGAGCCCGCCCTCCTCGGCCTCGACGATGGCGTACACCCGCCGCGGGTCGGCCGGCGAAACCGCGACCCCGACCTTGCCCATCAGCTCGGGAAGGCCGCCTTCGAGTCGGGTCCAGCTCTCGCCGCCGTCGACGCTCTTGTAGAGCCCGCTACCTTCGCCGCCGCTGCGCACGAACCAGGGCGAGCGGCGATGGTCCCAGAAGGCCGCGTACAGCACCCGCGGATTGCCCGGGTCGATCGCCAAAGACACGCAGCCGGCGTCTTCGCTAACCTGCAGCACCGGCTCCCACGACAGGCCCCCGTCGTCGGTGCGGTAGACCCCGCGCTCGACGTTCGGACCCCACGGATTTCCCTGGGCCGCCAGCCACGCGACGTCGGGGTCGCTCGGGTGCACGACGATCTCCGAAATCTGCCGCGTCGCCTCGAGACCCAGATGGGTCCAGGTTTCGCCGCCGTCGGTGCTGCGGTAGACGCCGTCGCCGTGGGAGGTGGTCACGCCGCGAATCGGGCTTTCGCCGGTGCCCGCATAGATCACGTTGGGGTCCGAGGGAGCCACGGCGATCGCGCCGATCGTGGTGGTGCCGAAAAAGCCGTCTGACAGATTGCGCCAGCTGCGCCCGGCGTTGTCGCTCCGCCACACGCCACCGCCCGTGGCGCCCATATAAAAGCGGTGGGGCTCGGATTGGACGCCGGCGACGGTGGTGACCCGGCCGCCCTGCCACGGCCCCACGTGGCGCCAGGAGAGGGCCTCGTAGGCCTCCACAGGGATTGCCGCCGAATCGCCCTCGGCGTCGGCTCCCGAAGCCGGCGGCGGCGCCAGCAGCGCCGCGATCAGGACCAGGACCGGTGCGGCCAGAAGGGCCTTCACCGAAAAGCGTCCGGGCCGGGGGGCCGCCGCGATGGGGGCGTGGCCGGGGCGCGGGGAAACCGCCCAGGCGATCGGGACTCGGGCCCTGCAAAACCCGGGTAGCGGCAGAAAGATCCTCTCCGCACGGCCGTGACGCATGCGCACTCCTAGCGATCCAAATTCCAGATGAGCCAGCTCAGGTGTAGGGCTCAAAAGCTATCAGATCGACGGCGCCGCAACCTTCTATGCTCGAAATAAGTATACTCATTTGAATGACACACGATGCCCTCAAGCCCGTCGACTTCCACGTCCTCCTGGCCCTCGCCGAAGAGCCGCTCCACGGCTATGCTCTGGTGCGCCGCATCGAGGCCGAAAGCGAGGGCAGCATCCGCGTTCTGCCCGGCAACCTCTACGCCATTCTGCGCCGCCTCGAGAGCCACGGCCTGCTGCGCCCTGCCGAGGGGCGCAGCGACGAGGCCGATAAGCGACGGCGCTACTTCGCTCTCACCGACCAGGGCGCCGGCGCCCTGGCCGAAGAGACCGCCCGCCTCGAGCGGCTGGTTCAGGCGGCGCGCTCCCGTCGACTCGTCGGGCGTGAGGAAGGCACCCGCCGATGACGCGGCGGCCTCATCGGTCGTTCGCCGAGCGCCTTTTCTGCGCCTCGCTGTGGCTCTACCCGCGCGAGATGAGGGAGAGCGACGGCCTCGAGATGCGGAGGCTCTTTCGCGAGCTCGAGTCCGACGCGCGAACGCGCGGAAGCTCCAGGCGCTTTCTCCTCGAGACCCTACGCGATTCGATCGGTGGCCCCTGGCAGGCCCGCCGGTCCTGCCCGTATCGGCAAACCACCCCCGACCGCCCGGAGGCCTCCGTGCTCACCACCCTGCCCCACGATCTGATGGTCGCGCTGCGCCGGCTCATCCGCCAGCCCGGCTTCACCTTCATCGCCGTTCTGACCCTGGCGCTCGGCATTGGCGCCAACACGGCGATCTTCAGCGTTGTCTACGGCGTCCTGCTGCGCCCCCTGGGTCTTGAGGAGGCGAAGAACCTAGTGGTCGTCAGGCTACAGAGCGTCGATCAGCCGAGCGAGATCGTGGGTTTTTGGCCCCAGCACGTGCAGTCGATGCAGGAGAACGCCATCGGCCAGGGGCCAGTCGAGTCGGCGACGACCTTTATGTTCAACTCCGTCACC